>JANXYT010000039.1 GCA_025355915.1 Holophagaceae bacterium | reverse complement strand
GCCACCCTGGCCCACCTGATGAAGTACGACTCGGTGCACGGACGGGCCCCCTTCCCCGTGGCCTCCGACGGCGAGTTCCTTGTCCTGGATGGCCACCGCATCCGCGTGTACGCGGAGAAAGAGCCTCAGCGCATCCCCTTCGGGGCCGAGGGTGCCCAGGTGGTCCTCGAGTGCACGGGGCGGTTCACCAAGCGAGACCAGGCCGCCGCGCATCTGCAGGGGGGCGTCAGCCATGTGCTCATTAGCGCTCCCGCTGGCGATGCCAACCGGACTGTGGTCATGGGCGTGAACGAGGACACGCTGGATCTCTCGATGGATCGCGTCATCTCGAGCGCCAGCTGCACCACGAACTGCCTCGCGCCCATGGTGAAGGTGCTCGACGATGCCTTCGGCCTCGACTACGGCTTCATGACGACCGTCCATAGCTACACCAATGACCAGCGCATCCTCGACCTGCCTCACCAGGACCTGCGCCGGGCTCGCGCTGCTGTATTGAGCATGATCCCCACCAGCACCGGCGCCGCCAGGGCCATCGGACTGGTGCTGCCCCATCTCGAGGGCAGGCTTGACGGCATCGCCGTGCGGGTCCCCACCCCAGATGTGAGCATCGTGGACCTCACGGCCACCTTGAAGGCAGATGCCAGCCTTGCGACCGTCCACTTGGCGTTCCAGCAGGCCGCTGATGGCGGTTCACTCGCTCCGTACCTTGAGGTGCTGGATGTCGAACTTGTCAGCGCCGATCTCGTGGGAAGCAGTGCCAGCTGTCTCTATGATCCCTTCCTGACCAAAGTGCTCGGGCCCCGGCTCGTGAAGGTCTTCGCCTGGTATGACAACGAGTGGGGCTATGCCGCACGCATGAAGGATCTTTGCCTTCACGTTCTGGATCGGATCTAGCCCATGAAGCGCATCGCCCTCAATGGACTGGGTCGCATCGGCCGTCTTGCGGTGCGCCGGCTGGGCGCCGGGCTGCCTGATTTCCTCTGCGCCGTGAACGACCCCGCCCCCCTCGACCAGCTGGTCCACCTGCTCCGTTACGACTCCGTGCACGGCCCAAGCGACTTGGCCATCGATGGCCAGACCGAGGCTGGCCAGGACTTCCTGCTGCTGGGCGATCGCCGAGTTCCGCTTTTTCATGCCCTGGATCCCTCGCTGATCCCCTACCCAGCCGAGACCCGGCTGGTCCTGGAGGCCAGCGGCCGCTTCACGCGCCGCGCGGACGCGGCCCGCCACCTGAAGGGCGGTGTCTCCCACGTGATCATCAGCGCCCCCAGCACGGACGCGGATATCACCGTGATCGCCCCGGTGAACGGTGCGGAACTGGATCCCACGAGGCACCGGGTCATCTCCAACGCCAGCTGCACGGCCCATGCCACGGCCCCCATGCTCAGGATCCTGGAGGACGCCTTCGGCCTCGAGCACGCGGGCATGAGCACGGTCCATGTGGTCACCAACGACCAGCGGCTGCTGGATCTGCCCCACAAGGACCGCCGCAGGGGTCGGGCCGCCTTCCTGAGCATCATCCCCACCACCTCCAGCGCCTTCGGCGCCCTGCACCGCGCCATGCCCAGCCTGCCCCAGGGCTTTGACGGCGTGGCCCTGCGGGTGCCCATCCTCAGCGTGAACCTGGTGGACGTGGTGGCCGTGCTTCGCCGCGATGTGGACGTGGCCAGCCTCCGGGCCGCGTTCGAAACCGCGGCGCAGGGACCCTGGCGAGACATTATCGCCCTCGCCGATCCCCACACCGTCAGCTGCGACATCACGGGCCGAACCGAAAGCGTGGTCATGGACCTGGACCTGACCATGACGTTGGGCCCACGGTTCGTGAAGGCCTTCGGCTGGCACGATAACGAGACCGGCTACGCCGCGCGGCTCTGCGAACTCGTCGTCGATCTGGCGGGAAGAATTTAAACCTGAACCGCAGATGACGCAGATGCACGCAGATGAAAATCCAACAACTTTCATTGGTCCTTTATCTGCGCCATCGGCGTCATCTGCGGTTTCAATTCAGTGGTCCTTTTCGCTTCAGGAGAATCAAAGACTCGCAATATGTGTCCATTGCCTTGGTCTTTAGGCCAGACTCCCCGCCGCATAGCCCAGCGCCA
>JANXYT010000038.1 GCA_025355915.1 Holophagaceae bacterium | reverse complement strand
ACTTCCTGGGGGTCGGAGATGTCAGCCGGAGTGATCTTGTCCATCACGTCGGCAGCGGCGTAGCCCAGCATGCGCTCGGCACCCACGTTGAAGATCTGGATGACGCCATTCGCATCGGTGGCAATGCTGGAGAAATTCGCGCTATTGAAAATGGCGCTCTGCAGGGCCCCTGCCTGGAGCAGGTCTTCTTCCGCCCGTTTGCGGGCGGTGTTGTCCGTCCCGATCAGCAGGTAGCCGATGATGGCGTTCTGAGCGTCCCGCAGCGCCGTGACCGACACGACTGCCGGGAAGCGGCTGCCATCCTTGCGTATGTAGGTCAGCTCGTAGATGTCCTCGATGCCCCGGGAGGCCTTGAACACCAAGGCTTCGAAGCCCGGCGCGATGGTGGTGTCCAGCTCCAGGCTCAGGGCCTTGGCCCGCGCGATCACTTCCTGGGGGTCGGAGATGTCAGCCGGAGTGATCTTGTCCATCACGTCGGCAGCGGCGTAGCCCAGCATGCGCTCGGCACCCACGTTGAAGATCTGAATCACGCCATTCGCATCGGTGGCAATGCTGGAGAAATTCGCGCTGTTCAGAATCGCATTCTGCAGGGCACCCGTGGTAAGCAAGGCTTCCTGGCGTCGGACCTCGATGACGCCTTCCGCCCCACTGATAGCGAGGTTGGAATTGGCGGGAACGCGGACTGGTTTGGACATGGCTGGCCTTTGAAAAACCCCGGATTTTATGGCAGATCTCGAGGCGGATGGTGCTGGGAAAACCCCGCCTGCTTAAGTTCCGCAACCCTCAAGGGGGCGGGACAATCGGCAGGCTCCTCAAGTGTGTTGACGCTGGGGGAGCGGGGTCGATTAGGGTGCTTCCATCACAGACGCTGTCAAATGGCTCATGGTGGATGGGTCCTTTGCTGAGTTGCGTGGCGAAAAAACCCGGAAGGGTGGTCCTCCGGTAGGGCTTCCGCCCACACGAGAGATGCAGGTTCTATTCCGATAACATAAATATGTCATATTATTAATCTTATATTATATTTGTTGAATATAATTGTAAATTTTCAATCAAATCGAACGAATACTCCATCATTTTGATTGAATGATCGCATGAAGTCGAACTAAATAATTTATTTTAAAAGAGTTGATTCACTCTATGGACAGCGGGATCCGCTTGGTCAGATCGCGGTGTGACCTCATACAGTCCCTGACGCCGCCCGTACCACCAAAGGGAAGGCCGTTTCTGAACCACGGCTCACTCGGCCCTCCCAGGGACATCCGGGGTGACCGCATGTTTTTCCTCTTGCTTCCGGTCCGCCGAAATCTCGACTGCGATCGCGGCCGCCTGCTCAGCCGCCACGCCCTCGGTGCGACGCTCGTACTCCGCCTCCCCAAGATCGTCTCGGGCGCGCACTTCTGTATCGGCCGCTTGTTCTTGCTCACCCGGCAGGTCAACTCTCAATTCCTCGATGAGCATCATGATCGCCGCCGCGACCGGCAGTGCCAGAAGCGCGCCGAGGAGACCCATCAGGGTCCCGCCCACCATGAGCGCGAAGAGGACGACTGAGGACGGCAGGCGGAGCGCCCGGCCGTAGATCCGGGGAACGAGCACCCGACTCTCGAACTCTTCATAGGCCAGCATCGCCACGAGAACGATGAGGGCGGTCGTGGAACTCTTACCCAGGGCAGCCAGAACCGCCGGTCCCACCGACAGGAAGGCGCCGATGTAGGGGAGGATGTCCGCCACTCCGGCGAACACCGCCAGCGCCGTCGCGTTCTTCACCCCGCACACCGTGAGCAGGATGAAGGTAAAGATACCGATGAGCAGACAGGTGATGGCCTGGCCACGGATGTAGGCGCCGACAATGGTCTCCAGGTTCAACATGACCCGGGAGAGGCGCATGTGTTGCGAGCGGGGAATGACCGCGAAGAGCCCACCCCGCAGGCGATCGCCGTCGATCATGATGTAGAGCGCCAGAAAGATGGAACTCAGGCCATAGGCGGCGATCTCGAAGATTCGCAAGGAGTAGCCGAAGGCCATCTTGCCGAACGTGCTGGCCAGGCCGTCGTATTGGACCGTTCGCAACCAATCTGCCAGCGACGCGCTCACGTGGTACTGGGCGAGGCGATCCGCCAGGGCCGCGCGGAACGCCGGCTCCCGTTCGAACAAGGCCATGGCCTGCGACAGGATCGCGGGGATCGTCAGCGTCAGGATCAGGATGGCGGCGATGAAGATGCCACTGAAGACCAACGCGATCCCCATACCGCGCCGGATCCGATGCGCCTCCAGCCAGCGAACGGTAGAACTCACCGTACCCACCACGAGGAGAGCGACGATGAGCACGAGCAGCACCGGCCAGAGCCGGACCAGCAACCAGAGAGAGGCGACAACGAGCACCAGCCTGATCATCGTGGCGGGGGACACGTCAAACCGGACCACACGCGGTGTGGAGTTCATCGACAGCCAATGCTTGGTGCGTGATCTCGACGGGATGGGTGGGGGCTCGGGCGGCGTCATGGAACCTCTGGCGATGTCAGGTCTACCTTCACTCTGCACCCATCAGGCCTGCGCGTGACCGCGTAGTCCTGAAGTGTTGGCGGAAGACGTTGTTGGGCAGCTATCCGGGGGGGCCCTTGGTCACCATGGGCACGAACCTCACGGGCAGCACGGCCCTGGTCTCCAGCCCCCCGGGCCGCTTCCGCAACAGGTAGAGTTCCTGGACGCCATCGGTGGGCCCCACGGGAACCATCATCCGTCCCCCCGCCTTGAGCTGATTCACCAGGGCCTGGGGCACGTGTTCCGGGGCGCAGGTGACGATGATGGCGTCGAAGGGCGCGGCCTCAGGCCAGCCGCGGTACCCATCGCCGGCGCGGACCTTCACGTTTCCGTAGCCCAGCCGTTGGAGGTCCGCCTCGGCACGCTGGGCCAGGGGCGCCACGATCTCGATGCTGTAGACCTCGGCCACCAGGCCCGCCAGCACCGCTGCCTGGTAGCCCGAGCCCGTGCCGATCTCCAGCACCCGGTCGCCGGGTTTGGGATCCAGCGCGGCGGTCATGAAGGCCACGATGTAGGGCTGGGAGATGGTCTGGCCGTGGCCGATGGGGAGGGGCCCGTCCTCGTAGGCCAGGGAGCGCCCGCCCACCGGCACGAATTCATGGCGGGGCACCCGGGCCATGGCCGCGAGCACGCGGCCGTCCGTGATGCCCCGGGTGGCGATCTGCTCGCGCACCATCCGCACTCGGCTGGTCGCGAAGGCCACCTCCTCCGCGGCCTGGGCGGCGGGACGGGCGGGTTCCGGGTCGCATCCCCCCAAAGTGAGCATAAAAACCACTCCCAGCTGCTTTCGCATGGATACGAAGGTACCCCGTTCGCGGCCTTGCGCCAGCGCGCCTCCCCTGGGAGGGAGGCGCGTTCCACAGTTGGAGGCGATCAGACGATCAGCCGAGGGTGAGTTCGAGGTTCCCCGCCATGCCGCCGGTCCAGCTCCGCAGCCGCCAGGCTTCGATCAGCGCCTTGGCCCTGGCGGACCCCAGGAAAGTCTGGCTGAAGGTCGCGGCCATCACCTGCCCGGAATGGTTCACTTTCAGTTCTAGCACCGTGCCCGTGGGAAGCCCCGACAGCGCTGCCACCAGGGCAGGATCCATCAACCGCGCCTCGAGCTCCCGGCGCAGGGACCTGGGATCAGAGGTGCCCGTGATGCCCGAGAAGGCCAGGATGCGGAGGCCGGAGGGGGCCTTCGCCCTTTCCCGACGAGACAGGCCATCCTGGGCCACCACCTCGGCGACGGCCGATGCTGGTGCCGCATTCTTCATCATTGGCGCGGGAGCGTAGGCCGCCTTCGAGCCACCCACCACGCCGCCGAGGACTCCTCCGATGACTCCACCCATGACACCACCAGGCGTGCCGCCGGGCGCGCCGCCCACGGCCGCATCAGCCACGCCCTCGGGCAGCGGCAGGGGCTGGGTCACGGTGGTGTGGGCGCCCCCAACGTGGCGTACTTGAGTGTCCACGGCGACAAAGGACGTGCAGGCCGTGAGCAGGTGGTAGGCGAGCCCAAGCCGGGTGACTTCGGCCTTGCGATCCGAGTCCTGGCCGAACTGGTCGTAGTCCGACAGCATCAGGATGCGCTGGCGGGCCCAGAGCTGGCGCAGGGCGCCGTGCGCACGATCCTTCACCCTGCCCACCTCGAAGGTCTGGCTCCAGGGCCCGGCACCACTGATACCCGACAGGGTGATGGTGCCCTTGGCCTCGCCGGTCCACTTGCCGAGGCAGATGACGGGCCGATCCGCCAGCACGTCCGGCAGCTGCATGGGCTCGAGGTCCTTCACCTGGAAGCCGTTGGTGGTGAGCTTCAGGTTCGTGAGCACCGGCGACGACACATAGGCCCGGAAGCGCTCCGCCTCGGCGGCGGCCTGCTCGGGCCGGGTGATGACAAAGGCCTCGCCCTGCCCCGCGTGGGCCATGCCTTCGATGAGGTGGCGGTTCACCGATGAGCCGATGCCAAAAGTGAAGAGGTTGGCGGAACCCAGGTTCTTCCGGATGATGTCGAACACCTGGCCATCGGCGCTGATGTAGCCGTCCGTGGACACCACGAAGGTGCGCGAGAGGCCGGGCATCCGGGGCAGGCCCAGGGCCTTCCGCAGGGCGCTGCCCAGTTCGGTGCCACCCCCACCATTCTGCGAGCGCACGAAGGCCAGGGCCGCTTGCGCGTTCTCGGGCGTGGCGTGCTGCGAGGTGGGCGACCAGAGTGCCGAGCTGCCCTCGAAGACCATCACGTTGAAGAGGTCCTGGGGCCGCAGGCCCTGGACCATCTCCTTCATGAGCACCTTCGACACCTCAATGGGAAAGCCCATCTGGCTGCCGGAGACATCCATGATGAAAACGTATTCCCGGGGCGGCAGATCCTTCGGGGTCACCCGCTTGGGCGGCTGGGCCATGAGGAGAAAGGTGTTCTCGCCCTTCCCTTGGTCGAGCAGCAGGCCTGATGACACGGCGCTGCCGGCCAGCTGGTACTTCACGATCACGTCGCGGTTGCCGCCGTGGACCTCGCTGGGATCCAGCCGCAGGGTGGCCTCGGCCTTGCCGTCGAAGGCGATGGCGGTCTTATGCGTGTCGCAGACCATGCGCTGGATGGGGAGACCCGCGGAGAGCTTCACGTCCAGATCGAAGGTGGTGGCGGGTTTGTCGCCCGCATGGGTGTAGGGATTGGCCACCCACTTTTCCCCCGTGGCGGATTCCATCCCGGGCCTTCCGGCGTAGCGCGGGCCCACCACCGTGGGATAGACAAAGGCGTAGGTGCCCTCCTGGGGGACGAGCAGCTCCGTGTAGGACAGCTCCACGCGAACCTCGTCGCCGGGCAGGATGTTCGCCACGTTCATCTGGAACACGTTGGGCCGCTGCTGCTCCAGCAGCGAGGCGCTGCGGCCCTGCTGCTTGGCCTGCTCGTAGTCGGCCCGGGCCTGGCCGCGCTCCTTGATCTGGGCCTTCAGCACCCGCTCACCGATGGTCATGGTCATGCCGTACACCGCCGAACGCGTAGAACCCGGAAACACGTAGATGGCCTCCAGGGCCTTCGAACCCGTGTTGCGGTAGACCTGGGTCACCTTCACATCGGCGATGACGCCAGCGATGGCCACCTTGGCGGACGTGGATTTCAGCGGCAGCTGATCCACCGAGGCGTCGTCGCTCTTCACGAAGAAATAGGGGGAGAGCGTGGCATCCGGGGACTCGCCCTTCTGGATGGGATCCACGCGGACTGGCAAGGGACGGCTGCGGGCCTGGGCGTCTCCTGAAACAGACACAGCCAGCCCCGCACAGCAGGCAAGCAGGGTGGTGGTGGACCGGCGCAGCGACATGGGTTCCTCCTGGATGGGCCGCGCCGGCATGGCGCGGTTCAAGGGGGAATGCCGCGGGAATCAGATCCCTTTCAGCGCATCGGAATTTTTTTTGAACAGGGACGAAAGGGACGAAGGGGATCTCCCCGGAGGCGGACTGGTGTCACCTGGGATGCCGAACGAACAAAAGATGGTCTTCACCGGTGAGGAACGGTGATCAGGATGGGTGGTCTCACCGACCCTCGCTGTTCCTCACCGCCCGGGATATGCCGGCAGATCCCCTCCATCCCTTTGATCCCTGATCCATTGGAAACCATGGGAATTCTGTAGAACCTACTTTGCCGCCGGATGGATCCGCCCTCGGAAGCCGTCCACGGGACCGGTCTCCGGCAGCCTGGCCGGATCGGCGGTGGGGGTGTTCAGCACATAGAGATCGAGCACATCCCCCTCGCTCAGCCGAACCTCGACCTGCCACCGAATGCGCGAGCTCTCGCCATCATCGGTGGCCCGGACCTTGAGCACCGCGATGCCGGCAGTCCCGCGCTTCAGCACCACCACCTGGGGTCCCCGGGGGGCGTTCACCGTCACGCGGGTGCGTCCGTCCGGTTGGGCCTCGAGCGTCCAGGTGGGAGTCCATGGGGTCGCCGCATTCATCCCGAGGCTGACGATGGCCTTTGCCTGCGGCGCTGGGCGTGACGCAGGCGGCCCTGCGACCCCACCCACCACACCACCGATCACGCCACCCACCACTCCTCCGATGACGCCACCTGGCACACCACCGGGTACCCCACCGGGCACGCCCCCAGCCGAATGGCTCTGGGCCGCGGCTCTGCGCTCCGGCGAATCGCTCCTCGGGGCGGCAACCACCTCCACCACCGCCGCAGTGACTGGCCGCGGGGCCTCGGCCTTCTTGGCCAGGTTGTCCTGGGCCTCCGCCCTGCGGAGTTCCCCCTGAGCCCTCATCCGGGCCGAATCCTTCATGGCCGCCGCTGGAGCCGCCATCAGCTGCGGCGGGGGGGCCGGTGCCGCCACCTCTGCGACTGGACTCGGGGCGGTGGTCTCCTTCAGGGGGATGGCAGCGGCCGCCTTCCGCGCCGGAACGGCTCGAGTCGGTGGCTCGACGGGCAAGGCATGGGACTGCACCGCCGCCGCTTTGGCTTCCTCCGGTTTCATCGGTTGAGGTACCGCCTCGGGGCTGCGCAGGTAGGCC
>JANXYT010000020.1 GCA_025355915.1 Holophagaceae bacterium | reverse complement strand
GGATGGCGTGTTTTACCTCACGGCCCGTAAGCTTCAGGGCCAGAGCCCGGGCGCGGTCTGCCTGATCCAGGACGTGCTCGAGGTAATAGGTGCGGTAGGGCCCCAGGTCAGCCCGGGGATCCCGCCGCAGCCGGGTGCGGAGGCGTTCATCCAGAAGCCAGTCGAAGGTGGGGATGGTGACGTGGGCGTTCCGGTAGCCCGCTTCGGCCAGTGCCTTCCGCATGCCGTCCCGGGTGGTCAGAGTCTCCCCCTCCTTCAGGTACGGAAACCGGAACAGCCGGGTGTAGCCGGGGATCGTGCGGACCAGCGCGTCACCGCGCTGGACATCGGCGCTGAACGTCGGGAGGTCGGTCAGGACCAGGTGAGAGTAAGTGTGGTTGCCCACGTAGTTCCCGTCCCGGCCCCAGGCGGCCAGGGCCTCGCGGCCTTCGCGCGTGTCGCCGCCATCGATGCCGTTGGCGAAGACGATGGCGTGGACTTTTTCCTCCCGCAGGGCCTTGAGCAGGGCCTCGTTCCGTTCCTCGGGGCTGAGCAGGGGCGTCTTCACGCGGTTCGGGCCATCGTCGAAGGTGAGGGTGACGACTTGGGCGTGGAGGGCAACCGCGAGAAAGCTCAGGGCCGAACCCATTCGGACGAGGCTCACCACGCCAGTAACCGCTCGACGGAGGCTTGGATGGCGTTTGCACTCGGCAGAAACTCCGCCTCCAGCGGCGTGCTGGCGGGCGTGGGCGTGTCGGCCGCGCCCAGGCGCATCACGGGCGCGTCCAGCCAGCTGAAACAGGTTTCGCCGATGCGGGCGGCCAACTCGGCGCCGGGGCCGTAGGTGCGGGTGGCTTCGGTGAGCACCAGCACGCGATGGGTGCGCTTCGCCAGATCCGCGATGGCCGCGTCGTCGAGGGGCCAGAGGGTGCGCAGATCCAAGACGGCCACATCGAGTTCCGCCACGGCCTCCAGGGCCACGTGCTGCGCTGCGCCATAGGTGATGATGCAGGCCGAGGCACCGTCTTTGCGCAGGGCGGCTTCGCCGAGGCGGGCGGTGGGGGTCTCATCCCATTGGTCCTTGAGGCGGCGATAGAGGCGCTTGTGCTCGAGGAATAGCACCGGATCCGGGTCCTCGATGGCGGCCCGCAGCAGGGCATAGGCATCGCGCACGGTACCCGGCGCCACCACCTTGAGGCCGGGGCTGCCCAGGAAATGGCCCTCGGGATTCTGGCTGTGGAAGGGACCGCCGCCGTTGCCGCCGCCGGAGGGGCCGCGGAACACGGCGGGCACGGAAGCGCCCCAGCGCCAGTGGGCCTTGGCGGCGAAATTCACCATGAGATCCGAGGCCAGCAGGGCGAAATCCATGAACTGGAATTCCGCCACGGGCCTTTGTCCCATGAGCGCCGCGCCGATGGCCGCGCCCACGATGGCCTGTTCCGCGATGGGCGTGTCGATCACGCGATCGGGGCCAAAGCGGTCCAGCAGGCCCTCGGTGGCCCGGAACGCCCCGCCGTAAGCTCCGATGTCCTCACCCAGGCAGCAGACCCGGGGGTCGGCCTCCATGGCGTCGAAGAGCGCCTGGCGGATGGCTTCGACGTAGGTGCCAGAGAATGCCGTCATGCCTCGGCCTGCAGAAGGCCGCGCTCCTCCAGCCAGGCATCGTTGAAGATGCTGCTGAGGTAGCGGCCGGCACCGTCCGGAAACACGGTCACGATGCGAGCGGATTGGTCCATGGGCGGGAGCTTCTTGGCCACCTGCAACACCGCCCAGAGCGCCGCGCCGCTGGAGCCGCCACCGAGGATGCCCTCTTCTTTCACCAAGCGACGGGCGTGATGGAAGGCTTGCCGGTCCGTGACCTGGACCATGTCGTCGATGAGATCGAATTCCATCGTGTTGATGAGGAACTCATCACCCAGTCCCTCAAGTTTGTAGGGCCCGGGCTTGGGGTTCTGCTCGCCGTGAAAGTGCGGCGAGAATACTGACCCCACGGGATCCACGGCCACCACCTTGATCTTCGGATCCTGCTCCTTCAGGAAGCGCCCCACGCCGCCGATGGTGCCGCCGGTGCCTGCACCCGCCACCAAATAGTCGATGCGGCCCTCCATCTGCTCCCAGATTTCGGGGCCGGTGCCGTGGTAGTGCGCGGCGTTGTTCTCGCGGTTGCCATGCTGATCGGGGAAATAGCAGTGCGGCGTCTCCCGCGCCAGGCGCGGCGTGATGTTGTTGTAGCTGTCTGGATGTTCCGGGGGCAGGCTCGTGTCGGCCTTGTGCACCAGAACCCCCAGGGCCAGCAGCTGGTTCAGCTTCTCCTGAGAGATGGTGTCGCGCACCACGACCTTGAGGCGGTAGCCTTTCTGGATGGCCATGAGGGCCAGGCCCATGGCCGTGTTGCCCGAGGAGTTCTCGAGGATGAGGTCGCCGGGCTTGAGGCGGCAGTCGCGCTCCGCGGCCTCGATCATGTGCTTCGCGATGCGATCCTTGCTGCTGCCCATGGGGTTCAGGAATTCCAGCTTGGCGAAAATTTCCACCGGCAGGTTCTCGACGACCCGCCGGAGCCGGACCAGCGGCGTGTTGCCGATGGCCTCCACGACGCTTCCGCAGGGCTTCCGGTAATGCATGGGGATCCTCCCGGGTCAGTATGACCGGGGCAAGGCTGGGGTCTGGAGTCTGGAGACTAGAGGTACTGCTTTCTGGGCGGCCCTGCGGGCCGTGCCAGTCTTTACCTAGGGTCGTTCGGGTGTGCAGGCGCCGAACTGAACGGAGGGCGCGCCGCCTGCGGCGCAGCAGGGATCTGTACCTCCAGACCCCAGACTTCAGGCTTCAACCGACAGGCCGCACCCCTCCGCCCAAGCTAGACTGATCGGATGCTCTCATCGCTCCGCATTCAGAACCTGGCCCTGGTGGAAGATCTGTCCCTGGACTGGGGGCCGGGCTTCACGGTGCTCACGGGCGAAACCGGCGCGGGCAAGTCCCTGCTGGTGGACGCGCTGTCGCTGCTGGTGGGGGCCCGGGGCGATGCGGAGCTGGTGCGCCACGGGGCCGAGCGAGCCACGGTGGAAGCCGTGGTGGAGGGCCGCTTCGAGGCCTGGCAGGCCTTCCTCGCCGAGCGCGGCCTGCCGGAAGAACAGCCCGTGGTGTTGCGCCGTGAGGTGGGGTCGGGCCGCAGCCGGGCCTGGATCAACGGCGCCAGCTGCGCCCTGGCGGACCTGCGCGAGGCGGGCCGCCTCTGGATGCGCCTCACCAGCCAGCACGATCACCAGTCCCTGCTGGGCGAGGACCGGCACCTGGCGCTGATCGACGAAGTGCTGGGCATCGAACCCTGCCTGGAATCAGAAACCGCGGCCGTGCGAGAGGCGGGGGCGGCTTTGAAGGCCCGGCGCCGCAGCGAGGCCGAGCGGGAGCAGCGCCTGGAGCAGCTGGTCGAAGCCCTGGCGGATCTGGACAAGCTGACGCCCAAGCCCGGTGAATGGGCCCAGCTCAAGGCGGACCGCGAGCCCCTGCGCCACGCCGTGCATCTCGAGCAGGCCTTCCGCGAGGCTGCGGATTCCTTGAACGAAGGCCTGCCCAAGGTCGAACTGGCCCACAAGGCGCTGGTGCGCGCGGTGGGGCACTGGCCGGACGCCGTCGCCGAGCAGGACCGTCTGCGCTCCGCCGTGCTGGAGCTGGAGGATCTGCTGGCCCTGGTCCAGGATCAAGCCATCCGCTGGGCGGGCGCCGGGGCTGATCGCATCGAGGCCATGGAAGCCCGCCTGGCCTTGTACGAACGCTTGGCCCGCCGTCAGCGGTGCGACCCCGAGGAGCTGCCGGCCCGCCTGCAGGCACTGAAGGATGAGCAGCGTTCCCTGCTGGCCGGGGATGCGCCCCTGAAGGAGCTGGAGGCGTCGCTGATAAAGGCGGCCGAGGTCTATCGTGCGGCGGCTGAGGCCCTGCATGGGCGCCGGGGCGAGGCCATCCCGAAGCTGGAGGCCGAGGTCCAAAAGCGCCTGGGGCGGCTCGGCATGAAGGGGGCGCGGATCCAGTTGCGCCTCTCCCTGGCGGAGGAACCCGGCAGCCCGGTCCAGCAAAGCGGCCGCCCGGTGCGGGTGGCCGCCCAGGGCTTCTCGGCCCTGGCGATCTGGATCGAACCAAATCCGGGAGAAGGCTTCCGTCCCCTGGCCAAGATCGCGTCCGGCGGCGAGTTGAGCCGCCTCATGCTCGCCCTGGTGGGCGCGGGGCTGGCCCTGGGTGCTGGAACGCGCGAGGGCCTGACCCTGGTGCTGGATGAAGTGGATGCTGGATTGGGCGGCGAAACGGCTTTGGCGGTAGGCAAGGCCGTGGCAGAGCTGGGGCGGGCCCACCAGGTGCTGGCGGTGACGCACCTGGCGCAGGTGGCGGCCCGGGCGGACCGGCATGGCCGCCTGCACAAGGAGACCGAGGGCGGCCGCACCCGCAGCGCCCTCGGCTGGGTGGCGGGCGAAGCCCGGAACCGGGAACTCGCCCGGTTGCTCTCGGGTCACCCCGATCGCCCTGAGGCCCTGGAACACGCGAAGGTGCTGCTGGAAGGGTAAGAGCGCCTAACCACACCACACGATGCCGCGAGGAAGCCAGGCGGGATGCACCGGAAGGAAGGCCCCGCAGGGCAACGTGGTTCGTTGTTCACCATCCGCGAAGCGGATAGGGCCGAATCGCCGAAGGCGATTGCGGGGGCGAAGCCCCGAGGGCCGGAGGCCCGAGCCAAGGGGCCTGACGCCGCCCGGCACCCCTCGCGGGGCGCCGTGGGGTTTTGTTAGGCGCTCTAAAAAGGGCCGCCTCCGGGCGTAATGCCGTTCACTTAGGAGTCTTGAAAACAAACCGGACGTCGTATCTCGATGGACGTGATTTGACGTGGCGGGGGCATTGTCGCCCCCGCCGCTCTTCTTTTAGG
>JANXYT010000475.1 GCA_025355915.1 Holophagaceae bacterium | reverse complement strand
GACGTAGGACACCATCAGCGAGGGGCCCGCGATGTTGTGGGCCGCCGCGCCCGTCGCCACGAAGATGCCCGCGCCGATGATGGCGCCGATGCCCAGGGCCGTGAGCTGCACGGGGCCAAGGACGCGGCGGAGGCGGTTTTCCCCCTTGGCCTCTTCCAGGAGCAAGGCCAGGGGCTTGCGGGCGAAGAGCTGGGATTCAGTGCGCGGTGCGTTCGCCATGAACAAAACTCCATGAGATCCGGGAGGGGGACCCGGAAGGAGATTCCAGGAAGAATGGGACCAGGGGGCTTCCGGCGATGCTAGCAGAAGGATGCTGGCTATGATGCCCCATGCTTCCGGCCGCGTTCCTCTCCCGTCTCGCACAGGCACGGGGTTCCCTGCTCCTGTGCCGGGGCTGTCTTGGCCCGGTCGGGGAGGACCCGGAGGTGGGTCTTTGTGACGGTTGCTGGAAAGGCCTGCTGCCCTTGAGGGAAGGACGCTGTCCCCGGTGCGCCCTGCTCCATGCGGAAGGGGACTGCCCCGAGGCCACAGCCTGGGACTGGGGTGATGCCCTCTGGGACTACCATGGTGGCCGGCCACCCTTTGGCGCCTTGTTGTTGCCGGGCATCAAGCAGGGCGAGACCGGGTGGCGGAAGGCGCTCCTGGGCCGGTTGTCGCGGACCCCGCTGCCCGGCTGGACGTCCCAGGTGGACCAGGTGACCGCCGTGCCCAGCACCCTCCCCCACCGGATGTTGCGCGGCTTCGACCTCAGCGCGGAGGCTGGCGGGATCATCGCCGGACGCATTGGCCGCCCCTTCGATCTCCTGCTTTCCAAGGGCTGGCTCAGTGGCCGCCAGGCCTCTCGTACGGAGACCCAGCGGCGGCGGCTGCCACGCAAAGCGATCACCCTGCGCCGCGACGCCGCGCCAGGAGGCATGGTCCTGCTGGTGGATGACGTATGGACCACGGGCACCACCCTGCTCCGCTGCGCCCAGGCGCTGCGGGAGGGCGGGGCGGACGAGGTACGGGTGTTGACGCTGTTCCGGGCGCTCTAGAGCTGGTCGCGGAAGGCGCGGAAGGGGCACAGAAGAAGGTAAGAAAGCGGAACCACACAGGAAAGAGCGTTCCTCTTCTTTCCCCTTTCCGCTTTTCCTTCAGCGTCTTCCGAGGATTTCCGCGTCTTCCGCGACCAGCGCACTTAGCGGATGGGTACGGACCCCTTGGCCGCGCGAGCGTAGGATGCGGGCCAGGGCACCTCGGCGCCGAGCACCTGCGCGGCGCGCAGGGGCCAGCGGGGGTTGCGCAGCAGTTCCCGGCCCAGCAAGACGAGATCGGCGGAGCCCTCGGCGAGGATTTGTTCGGCCTGGGTGGGTTCCGTGATGAGGCCCACGGCGCCGGTGGGAAGGCCTGCCTCGGCGCGGATCCGCGCGGCGAAGGGCACCTGGTAGCCCGGGCCCAGAGCGATCTTCTGGTGGGGCGAGAGGCCGCCGGAGGAACAGTCCACCAGGTCCACGCCGAGGGTCTTGAACTCTCCGGCGAGCGCCACCGACTGATCGATGTCCCAGCCGCCTTCCACCCAGTCCGTGGCGGAGAGGCGCACGAAGAGCGGCATCTCCTCGGGCAGGATGTTGCGCAGGGCGCCGACCACCTCGCGCACCAGCCGGGTGCGGTTCTCGAAGGAGCCGCCGTAGGCGTCCTTGCGGTGATTTGAAAGGGGCGAGAGGAACTGGTGCAGCAGGTAGCCATGGGCGGCATGGACCTCGATCACCTGGAAGCCGGCGGCCATGGCCTTGCGGGCCGCATCCATGAAGGCCTCGATCACGGCCAGGATTCCGGCCTCATCGAGGGCCATAGGCGCGGTCCAGCCGGTGTCGAAGGGCAGGGCGCTGGGGGCCACGGGTATCCAGCCGCCGGCAGCGACAGGCACGCTGCCGCTGCCCCGCCAGGGGGCGTAGGCCGAGGCCTTCCGACCGGCATGGGCCAGCTGGATGCCGGGCACCGCGCCCTGGGACTTGATGAAGTGGACGATGGGGGCCAAGCCCTCGGCCTGAGCCAGGTTCCAGAGCCCGAGATCCTCTGGGCTGATGCGGCCCTCGGGGAGGATGGCCGTGGCCTCGGTCATCACCAGTCCCGCGCCCCCCTGGGCCAGTCCGCCCAGGTGGACCAGGTGCCAGTCAGTCCCCTCACCTTCCTGCGCCTGGTACTGGCACATGGGTGATACGGCGATGCGGTTGGGCAGGGTGAGGCCGCGGAGGGTGAGGGGTTGGAAGAGGTGGGTCATGACGGCTCCGGGCTCCGATTGGGGCCCCTGCCCCAATCGGAGTTAGGGTAGTGCTTCTTTGGGTTGGACTCGTCACATCTCTTCTGCCGGAACGCAAACGGCCCAGCGAATCCACTGGGCCGTCCACGAAACAACCAATCCTTTTCCTACGTGAATCGCGGGGCTTGCCCCGCGATTCAGGCCTGCAGGGCCAACACCTGCAGCGCCTTCTTGACTTCGGTTTCCAACTGACCCGGGTGGACTTCCGCCAGGTCGTAGGTGGCGCGCAGCATGGGCTTGTTCACCTTGAGGACGCGGGTGATGTCGATGGGCGTGGCGGAGAGCACCACATCGCAGGGGGTGGCTTCGATGGTGGCTTCCAGATCTCTGATCTGGGCATCGCCGTAGCCCATGGCGGGCAGGATGCCCTGGGCATTGGGATACTTCTTGTAGGTGGCGGCGATGGAGGCCACGGCGTAGGGCAGGGGATCGACGATCTTGGCAGCGCCGCAGTTCTTGGCCGCGACGACGCCGGCGCCGTAAGTCATGGAGCCGTGGGTGAGGGTCGGGCCGTCTTCGATGACAAGGACGCTCTTGCCCTTGATCATCTCGGGCCTGGTGCAGGTGACCGGGCTGGTGGCGCGGATGACCACGGCCTTGGGGTTGACCTTCCTGGCGTTCTCCTCGATGGCCTTGATGTCTTCTTCCTTGGCGGAATCGCACTTGTTGATGAGGATGATGTCGGCCATGCGGAAGTTGGCTTCGCCGGGGTGGTACATCATCTCGTGGCCCGTGCGCAGGGGATCGGCGACGACGATGTGCAGGTCGCTCTTGTAGAAGGGCAAATCGTTATTGCCACCGTCCCAGAGGATCACATCCGCTTCCTTCTCGGCGCTGCGGATGATCTGCTCGTAGTCCACGCCGGAGTAGATGACGAAGCCGTTATCGATGTGGGGTTCGTACTCCTCGCGCTCCTCGATGGTGCACTTGTGCTTGTCGAGGTCGGCGTATTCGGCAAAGCGCTGGCAGGCCTGGATGGCCAGATCGCCATAGGGCATGGGATGGCGGATGGCCACCACCTTCTTGCCGAGGCTCTTCAGGATGTTGCTGATGTAGCGCGTGGTCTGGCTCTTGCCCGCGCCCGTGCGGACGGCGGTGATGGCGATGACCGGCACCTTGGACTTGATCATGGTCTTGTCGGCGCCCAGCA
>JANXYT010000408.1 GCA_025355915.1 Holophagaceae bacterium | reverse complement strand
CCCAGCGCCTATGCCCCCTTCCGGGTGATGGGCCGGGGCGCCGAGGGGTCCAGCGGCCGCAAGATCACCACCATGACGGTGGGCCTGTCTCTGGCCGGTAGCAATACTTCCTCCTTCTTGGTGGGAGGCAAGGGACCCCTGCTCCGGACCGCCCTCTACGGCGATCCAACGAAGAATGCGCTGAACACGCCTCCGGCCAAGTTCGACCTGGTCAATTCCGTGGCCTACGGCAAGACGCCCCCCGCCTCCACGGGCGTCGCCACCAACTTCTTCGACGCCTCGGATCCGAACACCCTCATCGCCAGCCTGGCGGCCATCATCAACGCCGTGACCGCGGCGAACACCAGCATCACGGCGCCCGCGGCACCCCTGGTGGGCCTGAACCTGGGCAACCGGGTCTACTTGGGCCGGTTCAGTTCCACCGCCAGCCTTGATGACCTGAGCTCCGTCTGGCAGGGCGACCTGCTCATGGCCGGCATCGGCATCAAACCCGATGGCACGGTGGGGTTGAAGGACAATACTGGGGCTTTCCAGGTCGACATCAATGCCACCAACGCCGTGGCTTCCGCTTCAGCCTCCTTGACGGCCCTTGGGTGGAAGAACCGGAACATGTACACCGTGGTCCCCGGAACGGCCATCCCCGCAGGGGGTCTGGACCTCACGGCCTCCGGCCAGGCCTTCAGCACCTCCAATACTGCGCTCACGGCGAAGGTCATGGGCACATCCAGCTCCACGGCGGCAGCCAGCCTCATCCGCTTCATCCGAGGGGCGTCCACCACCGCCCAGGCCGATGGCACCACCAGCACGTCCCGTGGGGACATCATGGGAGACATCATTAACAGCTCCCCTGCCGCCCTGGAGTACGATCCGACCTACATCGGCACCCTGGGCTCCAACCCGCTCTCGTCGGCCTGGGGCAGCTACAGCGGCATGACGGATCCCCGCATGCAGGTCATTTTCGTGGGGGACAACCAGGGAAGTTTCCACGCGTTCGGTGAAGTCAGCGCCCTGAGCGCCTCTGGAGTCCTGAGCGCCACCCTGGTGGAACTCTGGAGCTTCGTGCCCCCTGAGTTATTGAATGTCCCCACCACCCCTGGCGTGGTGCCTAAGCTGAGCCTGCTCCAGGCCAAGGGCAACACGCACATCTATACCGTGGATGGAACCCCCTTCATCTACTTCAAGGATGCCCCCCTGACGGGACAGACCGTCGGCAACCGCCGGGTGGATGCCGCGGATACAGTCCGATTGCTCTTCGGGATGCGCAAGGGGGGGCGCAGCTACTACGCCCTGGATGTGAAGAACCCCTTCGCCCCCAAGCTGATGTGGATGTTGGATCCCAACACCTCTTCCGACGCGACCATCAAGACCATGGGCCTGGCCACCTCCACGCCGGCGGTGGCCCGGGTGGATACCGCAGGTGCTACGTTGCCAACTGACGTTGTGTTCATCGGGGGTGGGTACAGCAACGGCGCCCTCGACGCTCCGGTCAGCGGCGGCATTGGCAACAATGCTGGACCCGTCAAGCTGGGCCGGTCCCTGCTGGCCCTGAATGTCCTGGATGGAAGCATCGTCAAGAGCTATGACTTCGTGAACAACGCCAGCTTGGCTGCCATCAACCCCAACATGGGGGCCATCGGCGCAGGTGCTTTCCCCTTCGAGTTCTTTGTGGGAGCGAAGAAGGCCCAGCGCGTCTATTTCGGGGATATCTCCGGGGGCGTCTATGCCCTGGGCTCCATGCAGACCTTCACCACCTCGCCCGTGGGCTGGCGTCTGGACTCCTCCAACATTGATCAGTGGACCACGGACGGTTCCACGAATGTGAGCACCACCCCCGGCAACGTTGGCATTCGCTGGATCTACAAGGGGGCCATGACCGCCTCTGGGGGAAAATTCACCGCCGCCTCGCCGGTCAGCGCCACCCCGGTGGCCTATCGGGTCCCCAAGGCCATTCCCGAGTTCCAGCGTCCCTCATCGAGCACCAATGCGGCGAACATGACCCCGCCCGTGGTGGCCGTCACCTTCGGGACCGGCGATCGCAACGACCCCATGGATCTGGATCCCTTGGGTACGGTGGGGAATGCGCCCTACCGCCAGGTCATGGTCTTCGACCGTCAAGACAGCGGCGACCTGCCCACGGTCAGTGGGCTGCCGAGCAACGTGAACACCTATGGCGGCGCCATCACAGACGCCCAGCTGTACGACCACACCGGCACCACCACCCCGGGAACCACCAGCTACTTGGGCAACAACCAGTACCTGGGTTACTTCATGCGATTCCACCCGCCTACTATCGATTCAGTGACCAACAAGCTGGTGGCTGAAAAGGCCTACCTCAACGTCCTGGTGGTCAATGGCGGCCTGATCTTCTCCACCTTCAAGCCCACGGTGTCTGGAACCGGTGTGATCTGCCAGGGCGCCGGGTCCACTTACACTTTCCGGATGTGCGATGCGCTGGCCCCGGTGTTCGCGAACGGTGACGTCGCCGCCACCGGAACCACTGACAGGGCCCTCGCCGGGTGCAACGGTTCCGTGTTCGTCTGGACCAACCTTGCCGGGGACCTTGCCGCCATCGGCACCCGCATGGTGCTCCAGAGCGGCCAGGATCCGCCTGTTCAGGGTGTTCCCGCCACCTCCAACGTGCTTATCAAGAGCCTCGTCGTCAACTCGGGGACCACGTCCTTTGCACCTCGAGCTTGGCGCATCATCCGGTAAGTGGTTTCGAACAAATCATATGGGGCCCGCAAGGGCCCCTTTTCATGGGCGGGGCCGGGGAGGTGGTACGCTGGGGTGTGCCGGATCCTTTACCCATCGCCCGCCTTCGACCCAAAAAGGCCTTCGGCCAGAACTTCCTGGTGAACGAGGGCGCCATCGCCACCATCGTGGGCTCGGCGCTTTCTTCGGGGGCACCGCGCCTGCTCGAAATCGGGCCTGGCCCGGGCGTGCTGACGGAGCGGCTGCTGGTGGATGGGCGACCCCTGTGGGCCGTGGACCTCGATCCCGAGGCCTGCGAGCTGCTGCAGGGCCGTTTCGGTGACCGGCCTCAGTTTCACTTGCTGCAGGGTGATGCCGTAAGGATCCCCCTGCCTGTTGGGGAGCCCTGGTCGGTGATCGGCAACCTGCCTTACAACGCCGCTACGCCCATCCTGGCGCGGCTGCTGACGGAGGACATCGCCTGGGAGCGCATGGTGCTGATGTTCCAGCTGGAGGTGGCCCAGAAGCTCATGGGCGTGCCCGGCACCAAAGCCTATGGGCCCCTATCGGTGCTGGCCCAGCTCTGTGCGCGGCTGACGCGGCTGATGAAGCTGGGGCCGGGTTCCTTCCGGCCCTCGCCCAAGGTGGATTCTGCCGTGGTGCTGTTCGAACCTCGCGCAGAGGCCCCCTCGCTGCAGGAGCGCAGGGCCCTGCTGATCGTCCTCCACCGATCCTTCGCACACCGCCGGAAGACCCTGGCGAACAACTGGCAGGGCCTGCTGGCTGGAGAGGCGCTGGTGAATGCGGGTCTCGCCCCGGCGCTGCGTGCCGAGGCCCTTGCGCCGGAAGCCTGGTTGGCGTCCACCCGCGCCTTATTGAAACAACATCCGGAGGTGTTCCCATCGTCTTGCCCGTAGCCCCTGAATTCGAAGCCTGGACCGAGGCTCCCGCCCCCGATGAACTGCGTCTGATCCCCATCGGTGGGCTCGGCGAGTTCGGCATGAACGCGCTGGTGGTGCATAGTGCCCGCAGCCTCTTTCTGGTGGACTGCGGCCAGCTGTTTCCCTCCGACGACCAGCCGGGCATCGATTCCATCGTGCCGGATTTCGCCTATCTGGAGCCCTTCGCCGATCGGCTCCAGGCCGTGCTGCTCACCCATGGCCATGAGGATCACAACGGCGCGCTGCCCTACTTCCTGCGGCGT
>JANXYT010000197.1 GCA_025355915.1 Holophagaceae bacterium | reverse complement strand
CTGGGAGCCAAGGCCAAGAATGTGGACTACATCATCTGGCTCTGGAAGCAGAAGCCCGAGGCGATCTGGCCTTCCTGAATCAGATTTCGAGGTAGGTGTGCAGCTCCCGCTCTTCGGTGAGGAGGGCGCGCAGGGCCTCGGCGGCGTCGTTCTTGGCGCTGGCCTTGCGTTTGGTCTGGGGGCCCTGGATCAGCACGTCGGGGTCGTAGTGGACACTGCGGAGCACGTGATCCACGGTGTCGCCCTTCACGATGTGCTGCACCTTGAAGGTGTCGTCCTCGTGGACCATGATGTGCGCCTCGTTGGGTGCGCCGAAGAGGTTGTGCCGCATGCCCAGGATGTCCTGGTAGGCGCCCGTGAGGAAGAAGGCCACATAGTAGGCTTCGCCGCTGCGGGGTTCGTGGAAGGGGATCTCGTCGCGCACGTCCTTCAAGTCGATGAACTTCTCCATCTTGCCGTCGCTGTCGCAAGTAATGTCGCAGAGGGTGGCTGACAGTCCCGGCTTTTCCTTGAGGCGGTGGATGGGCATGACGGGGAAGAGCTGCTCGATGGCCCAGTGGTCGGGCATGGACTGGAAGATGCTGAAGTTGGCGATGAGCTTGTCAGCCAGGCTCTTGTTGAGATCCTGGAACTCCTCGGGGATGTACTTCAGGGTCTTGCTGGACAGGATGCGGGATAGCTTGCGGCAGACTTCCCAGAACAGCGTCTCGCCCTTGCTGCGGTCCTCCAGGCCCAGGTAGCCCAGGTTGAAGAGCGTGAGCAGTTCGTCCTTCTGGGTGATGGCATCGTGGTACATCTCGGCGAAGTTCTTCACGGAGATGTTGTCGCGGGTGTAGGCCAACTCCTTGAGGATCTGGGGCTCATTGCCGGTGAGGGTCACGGTGTACTTGGTGTGGGTGGTATCGATGAGGCCGATGATGTCGACCACCACCACCTCGTGGTAGGCCACGATGGCGCGCCCCGATTCGCTGATCAGGTCCGGCATGGGCACCTGCTCCTGGGTGCAGATGTCCTTGGTGGTGTAGACCACGTCGGCGGCGTATTCCGCGATGGTGTAGTTCATGGAGCTGCTGAAGGTGGTCCTGCTGCCGTCGTAGTCCACACCGAGGCCGCCGCCCACGTTGAGGTAGCGGATGGGCACGCCCATCTTCCGCAGCTTGGCGTAGATGCGGGTGGCTTCTTTCATGGCTGACTTGATCTTGCGGATATCCGTGATCTGGCTGCCGATGTGGAAGTGGAGCTCGATGATGCTGTCCAAAAGGTCCCGCTTCTCGAGCACTTCAACGGCATCCAGGATCTCGCGGGTCGTGAGGCCGAACTTGGCGTGGTCCCCCGCGCTGGTCTCCCACTTGCCGGACCCCTGGGCGTTGAGCTTGGCCCGCAGCCCGATGAGGGGCTCGACCTTGAGTTCCTTGGCCACCTTCAGGATCAGGGGGAGCTCGGTCATCTTTTCGACGGTAATGACCACTTTGCGCCCGGCCTTGCGGGCCAGCAGGGCCATGCGGATGAAGGCTTCGTCCTTGTAGCCATTGCAGAGCACCAGGGCCTCGGGGTGCAGGTCCAGGCTGAGGGCGATCATCATTTCGGGTTTGGAACCGGCCTCCAGCCCGTAGTGGTACTTGTTACCGGCCCGGATGATCTCCTCGACCACTTCCTTGGTCTGGTTGGTCTTCACGGGGTAGACGCCCTGATAGCCGCCTTCGTAGCCGAACTCAGCGATGGCGTGGCGGAAGGCCTCGTTGACCTCGACCACCCGGTGGGCCAGCACCTGCGGGAAGCGTAGATTCACAGGGGTCCGGATGCCCTTCTTCTTCAGGTGCTGGATGATCTCGTAGACGTCGCAGCTGAGTGACTCATCGTTGGTGGGGGTGATCTCCAGATGGCCCTTGGCGTTGATGCCGAAGTAGCCATTGCCCCACTCGCGAACGCCGTACAGGCTCGCGGCGTCCTGGACGGTCCAGTGCTTCATGGGCATCCGAGAGGCCTCCTCAAACCGGGGCGGCCACCTTTGGCCGGAAGTTTGTTTATATGGAAAAAACACCAATACTTCCAATGAAAATATCAGGGGCCCAGGATCCGGGCCAGGGTGGCCCGCCAATGGCGGTCCCGAACGCGCCGCAGAGCAGTCCTTCGGGTGAGCTTCCGCCACTGGGCGGCACCCCGGGGTAGATCAGCCACAGCACGGGTATGGAGGGCGCTGGGCCCACCCCAAAGGGCCGGATCGCCCCAGATGGGAGCCCGGTTCCAGGGGCAGGCCTCCTGGCAGGCGTCGCAGCCCGCGGCCCAGCGGCTGGTGGCCAGGGCGGCGGCGATGTCGGGCGGCGGTTCCGTTTCCGTCTCGATGGTGTAGGTGGTGAGGCAGCGGGCCGGGTCGAGGCGGAAGGGCTCGAGGGCCCCGGAGGGACAGGCCTCCAGGCAGGCGGTGCAGCTTCCGCAGTGTTCGGTTTCCAAGGGATCATCTGGCGACAGGTCCACTGATAACAACAGGATGCCCAGGAAGCCCCAGGAACCGTCCTTCCCCACGATCAACAGGGTGTGCTTGCCCTGCCAGCCCAGTCCCGCCCTGGCCGCCAACTGGCGCTCCAGCAGGGGGGCCGTGTCCACACAGACCCGGCCCTCCAGTCCCGGCCAGCGGGCCTGGGCCGCCTCCAGCAAGCGGGTCAGGCGCGGCTTCAGGATCATGTGGTAGTCCGGCCCCCAGAGGTAGCGGCTCAGCTTGAGGCTGCCCGGAGCTGCGCCGGGCACCGCCTCGGGCCGGGCATAGGGGAAGAACCCCACGAGGGCCGTGCGGGCTTGGGGCCAGAGGGCCCTGGGATCCAGAAGGATCGCGGGATCGAGATAGGGCAGCAGGGCGCCCCGGCCCTCCTGGAACCAAGTCTGGAGCCGGTCTTTCTCTGCCGTGAAGGGATCGCACGGGGCGAACCCGACCAGGCCAAAGCCTGCGGCGCGGGCCTGGGAGCGAAGCCAGGTCTTGAACGCCAGCGGATCCAGGTGTTCAACTGGCATTCGAAGGCCACCTCCCCATGGATATCCTCACCCTCGAACTGCTCGATGTCACGGTCTTCCAGGCCCTGCTGGAACTGCGGGGCCTGCTGGGCGACCATCCGGGCGAAGCCATGCGCATCCGAGGCGAGGATGATCTGCTGCGGGTGAATGTGGCGGGCTTTCTCGAGAAGCAGGGCCGCACCGCCCGGCTGATCCGCCAGGGTGGTCAGTGGGAACTGCAGGTGGCGCAGGCGGCTCGTCCCGTTCCATTGGTCTCGCCAGCCGCGCCCACCATCCGCCCCGTGCTGGTGCTGCGAAGCGCGTTCGCCCCGGGGGACCGGGCCCTGGGCCGACGGTTGTTGCTAGAGACCTTGTCGCACCTTGAACCCGGAACACCCTGGTTGTGCCTGGCGCATCAGGCCGTGGAGTTGCTGGAGGATCCCGGCGCCGTGGCCATCCTGGAAGGCCTGCGGGGAAGGGGCATTCCCATCCACCTTTCGGCGGCGAGCCTGGTCCACGGTGGCCAGGAAACCACGGCCTTCGATCTGGTTTCGGACGATGGCTGGCAGAAGCTCCTGGCGCGCGGCGGCGTAACTGTTCTGTAAATGGCGGTAGGCTGGAGCAGGAGCCAACCGTCCGCCCATGAACCTGCCGAATATGCTTTCGCTCGCCCGGATCCTCATCGTGCCGGTCCTCGTGGTCATCCTCATGACCAAGGTGACGAACCACGAAGTGATCGGGGTGGTGGTGTTCTGGGTGGCCTCCATCACGGACGCGCTGGATGGCTACCTGGCCCGCCGCTGGAAACAGGTGACGACGCTCGGCAAGCTGCTGGATCCTCTGGCGGACAAGCTGCTGGTGGCGGGCGCGCTGATTTCGCTGGTGGACCTGAACCTGGCCCCCGCCTGGATGACCTTCATCATCCTGGCGCGGGAGTTTGCGGTCACGGGGCTCAGGGGCATCGCCAGCGAGGAGGGGCTCACCATTCCGGCCGGTACCGTCGGGAAGTGGAAGATGGGCTTCCAGGTGGCGGCCATCTCCTGCCTCATCCTGGGCCCGCGCCTTGATTACTGGCTGTACGACTGGACCCACCGGGAGATCTTCCACTTCTTCATCCAGCTGAACCGGCCCTATAGCTTCTTCTGGGGCATGGGTGTCCTGCTGCTCTGGGGGGCTGTGATCCTGGCCATCTGGAGCGCCATTTCCTACTTCCATGGGTTCTGGAAGGTGGTGGGACCCCGCATCATGGACGAAAATAGCCACCTGACCGGACCCGAGGATTCTGAATGATCCGCAAGTATCTCCTCGCAGGCATTTTTACTCTGTTTCCCATGGTGGTGACGCTTTGGATCCTCAAGGGCATCTTCACCACCCTGGTGGGGATCTTCCGGGGACCACTGACCTGGGCGGCTCATCAGGTTCATGTGCCGGATCCACCCACCTGGGGGCTGGCCCTGTTCTCGGCTCTGGGCACGCTTCTGCTGCTTCTGCTGGTGGGTTCGCTGGTGGGCAACTTCATCGGCCGCCAGGTGCTGGCCTGGCTGGATGAGCTGATGATGCATATCCCCGTGGTGAAGACCATCTACGGCGCGACCCGCCAGCTCGTGGGGGCCATCCAATCGGGGCAGGGAGGCAGCTTCAAGGAAGTGGTGCTCGTGGAGTGGCCGTACCCGGGGTCTTATACCCTGGGCTTCGTGGCCAGCAGGGATTGTTCCTGGGCGATTCCCCAAGGTGAAACCATGATCGCCGTCTATGTGCCGACCTCGCCCAATCCGACCTCGGGCTATGTCGTCATGATCGAGGCTTCGCGGGTGAGGCCGGTGGACCTCAGCGCGAACCAGGCCCTGACCTGGGCCGTCAGCGGCGGTGTGGTGGCGCCGGCTCGCACGGGCACGGGCACCTTCCGAATGCCGGAACCGCCGTGAGCGGCCTCCAGGGCAAGCGAATTCTCGTGACCGGGGCCGGCAGCGGCATTGGCCGCACCGCGGCGCGGATGTTCCGGGATCGCGGGGCCGACCTGGTGCTGGTGGGACGGCGTCTGTGGGCACTGCAGGAGACGCTGCCGGATGCGGAATGCGTCCCTTTGGACCACACGGACGAAGCGGCTGTGATGGCCTTCGCCCGCGTCTGCGCGCCAATGGACGGCATGTTCCTCGCCGCCGGTGAACTCAGGACGGGTTCGGTCGCGGCCACACCCACGTCCGATTTCGACGCGGTGATCGCGGCCAACCTGCGCGGACCCTGGCTTCTGGCGCACCACCTGGGATCGAAGCTGAAAGAAGGGTCCTCCGTGGTGCTGGTGGGCTCCAACATCAGCCTTCGTGCCATCCCGGATAGCGCGGCCTACAGCGTGGCCAAGGCGGGCGTCCACATGCTGGCCCGGGTGCTGGCCCTGGAGTGGGCGCCCCGGCGGATCCGCTGCAATGCCATCGCCCCGGGGCCTGTATTCACCTCCATGGTGGAAACCCGCCTAGCCGCCAGCCCCGATCCAGTCGGGGATCTGGCTCGGTTGTCAGGGACGAATCCGTTGAAGCGGTTGGGGACTGAGGCCGAAGTGGCCGCCCTCGCCGCCCATCTGTTGGGAGATGAGAGCGCGTGGACGACCGGGACCGTGATTCCAATCGACGGGGGTGCAGACGCCGTCTACTAGGCCCACTGGCCAGGTGATGCGCGACTGTTTCGCGGTTCAATCCACTTCAAGAAAGTTCAGGTCCTTCGCGTGGGTCTCCTCCATGCCCCAGAGGCTAAGGGCGCCGAGGGCCAGGCAGCACATACCGATGAACAGCGCGGAGTTGACGATGCCCCAGTGGGCCTTGAGGGCCAGGAAGCTGGTGGTGATGGGGACGACGGCCCCCCGGACGAAGTTGGGGACGGTGACGGTCACCGTGGCCCGCATGTTGGTGCCGAATTGCTCGCTGGCGATGGTGACGAACACCGCCCAGTAGCCTGCGGAGAAGCCGAGAGCCACACACAGCAGGTAGTAGGTCTGCGCGGAGACCCCGCGGCTGAGCAGGGTGATCAGCACCGTCGCCAGCGTGAGCCCCTGAAACAGCAGGACCGTCTTCTTCCGGCTGGCGATCCACTGGCTGATGAACCCCGATCCTAGATCGCCGACGGCCAGGCCGAGGTAGCACGAAGCAATGGCATGGCCGGGGTTCACGGCGCCCACGACGCCGAGGCTCTTCGAAAGCTCGGGCGACGAGGCGACCAGGATCGCCACCACGTACCAGATGGGGACGCCGATGAGGATGCTGCGCAGGTAGCGCATGAAGCGAGCGCGGGTGGTGAACAGCATCAGGAAGTTCCCCTTGGACACGTTCTGATGCGCGAGGTTCTTGAACATCCCGGAGTCCGTCACCTTGATGCGGAGGACGAGGAGCATCAGGCCCAGGACACCGCCCGTGATGAAAGCCCCTTGCCACGACAGGGTGTTGCCCACGAGGTCGGCCACCAGGGCCCCGGTGATCCCCACGCTCGCCACCACGGCGGTGCCATAGCTACGGATCTCTTTGGGCAGCACTTCGCTCACGAGGGTAATGGCAGCCCCGAGTTCGCCCGAGAGTCCCAGCCCCGCGAGGAACCGCATGGCGGCGTAGGCGGGAATGGTGGTCACGAAGGCGTTGGCGATGTTCGCCAGGGAGTAGAGCGTGATGCTCCCAAAGAGCACAGACATGCGGCCCTTCTTGTCGCCCAGAATGCCCCACAGCACCCCCCCGACGAGCATCCCAATCATCTGGTAGTTGAAGAGGTAGACGAAGGTGGGGAGGATCTGATCCGGGGGCACGCCGAGGTCCGCAAGGCTGCTTGTGCGGACGATGGGAAAGAGGATCAGGTCGAAGATGTCCACAAAGTAGCCAAGGGCACCGACGATCACGGTGAGGTTGACGATGCTCTTCCAGGAATGAGGTTTCATCGGGTTACTCCGGATGACTGGGGTTTAGAGTGCCTAACAAAACTCCCACGGGGTCGCGCGACGCCCGCCGCCCCTCGCCCGGAGGGATGAAGCCAGGCAGGCGCTCCGCGGCGTCACCATTCGCCAAAGGCGAATAGGACCGCATCGGCGAAGCCGATGGCGGCCCGAAGGGCGAGGGCCGGAGGCCCGAGTCAAATCCCTTGAACAACGAACCACGTTGCCCTGCGGGCCCTTCCTTACGGTTCATCCTGCCTGGCTTCATCGCGGCTCCGTCGGAGTTTTGTTAGGCACTCTTAGTCCATGGTTCATGCGAATGGATCCCCATTCAAGGGTCAGTCACACTGAGTGCTGGAGGCGTTCGTGCCTGAACCTGCCTGGCCCGCTGCACCCGATGGCCTTTGTGCGCTGCCCGCGACCCTGGAGGTGGAGGTCGCCATCCTCGGCGCCGGCATCCACGGTGCGGCCCTGGCGCGGGAGCTGACCCTGCGCGGCATATCCTGCGCGCTGGTGGACAAAGGAGAGGTGGGCGGCGGCACCAGCCAGTGGTCCAGCCAACTCCTGCACGGCGGCATCCGCTACATGCTCACGGGCGACATCCGCCAGATGCGGGAGGGCCTGGTCGAACGCGCCACCTGGGCCCGCCTCGCCCCCCACCGCTGCCGCTGGGAGGCCTTCTGGATGCCCCATCGCTACTGGGCGGAGGGTCTGGCCCACCGGGTTGGCATCGGTCTCTACGACCACTGGGGCGCGGAACGGCCGGGCTGGCCCGAGGCACTGAAGCGAGGCCATGTACTGGACCAAGTGTTTGCAGCCGATCCGCGCAGCACTGGGGGACCATTCCGCGGCGCCACGGCCTATGCCGACCTCATGACCTGGGACCGGGGGCTCACGAAGGATCTGGCCGCCTCCAGCGAAGCGGCGCTGCTGGAATTCCACTCACCCGAGAGCTTCGAAATCGCCGAAGAAGGGTTGCGATCGGCGCGGTTGAGGGACCGGCGCGACGGGACCCTCCGGCAGCTTCGCGCCCGCCGGTGGGTCTTCGCCCTGGGGCCCTGGACCGATGGCGCCCTGGCCCGCTGGTTTGGCGACACCCGGAAGCGCCTGCGCCTCTCCTCCGGCATCCACCTCTGGTTCGACCCGGTGCCCGGATGCGAGCGGCCCTGGGCCATCCGTCGGCCCAAGGGACGCATCCTCTTCGTGATCCCGCGGGACGGCATGCTGCAGGTCGGGACGACCGAACGGGAGGTCGCGGATGGGTGGGTGCCCATCGTGCCCGCTGAGCGCGAGGAACTGTTCGAGGCCCTGGTATCCAACCTGCCCGCCATCCCCTGGCGGCGGCTGCCGGTGCGTGCCGAGGAACTGGGTGTGCGGCCCCTGGTGGCCGCCGACGGTGCCACCTCCCACCTCAGCCGCGAGGCGATTCTGGAAAAGCATGCGCGCTTTGGCAACCTGACCCTGGTGCTCGGCGGCAAGCTCACCACCGCCCGCGCCCTCATGGACCAGCTGGCCACAGACCTCACTGGATTCCGCTGCCAAGCCTCGCGCACCGAGCCCCTGCGCCTTTGGGATGGACACCTCCCGCAGATCCGGTAGAATCATTCTTTCAATGCGGTCCCGTAGCTCAGCTGGATAGAGCATCAGACTACGAATCTGAGGGTCGTACGTTCGAATCGTATCGGGACCACCACCTGCAAGAACTGCTGACCCCCTGAAGCCCAGTGCTGACGGGGGTTTCTTGCGTTCACCTGTCTTTCAAAAGATCCGCCACTTCGCCTCGAAGTGAATCTTTCAAAGTATGGCAAGTGCAATAGAGGTGCAACTCAAGGAATGGGCACCTGGGCAGGGGTTCCCCTTGCGCTATTGCTAGCTCTGCCGGGAGCCGGGGGCAGTCTCCTTTGATTTCGAGGTAAGTTTGATGCTGCTGCGCCAGCTTCGCTGACCTGAGCGGGTATAGGCAAGGAGATCGATGACGGCTTCTTCAATCTCGGCAGCCTTCTGCTTCGCAACGCCAGCAATATCTTGTAACCCCAGCCATGGAGTGACGGTCATCTCACGGTCCTGCTTGTCTGAAGAATGAGCGTGAGATCTAGAATCCTGGCTGGGTGATCGCGGGCGCGCTACCTCCTGGTGAAGATGGCACCTCTATGGACCGTGACCGAATGATACACGGCAACTATTACGAGAATCCAAAAATTGGTGCAACATGCCTAATACAAGTTTTTATGAATAAATATAAATAACAATGTGTTAAAAATTAGACATTGTTTTTTTAACTAACATGCACCAATATTCCAGCATGCCTTCCCTGCCTGACATCCCTTCTGGAAGGACTCCAATGCCTTCCGCTCGCCAGGACCTGAAATCGTCGACCATCAGCAAGAAGCTCGCGCAGCGCATTGTGCGACAAACACGGGTTGAACCAGGCCGGGTGTTCACGCCTTTCGACTTCCTGGATCTTGGATCACCCCACAGTGTGGGCATGGCCTTTCTTCGGCTCGTGCGGGGGGGCAGCCTTCGGCATCTTGCCCGGGGGCTCTACGATGTCTCCCGAACCCATCCCTTGCTGGGCGAACTTCTGCCCACGGCCGAGGCCATCGCCCAGGCCCTGGCTCGTAGGGATGGCGCCAAGATCCAGCCTATGGAAGCCATGGCCGCCAACCTCCTGGGCCTTTCAGAGCAGGTTCCGGTCAAGGCGGTGTTTCTCACGGACGGCCCCGGCCATATCGTGAAGGTGGGGCCGCTCACGGTGCAGCTCAAGCAGCGCGGCCTGCGCCAAGTCGGCAGCGCCGCTTCGACGAGCAGCCTGGTCTTTGCGGCCCTGCGGAGCCTAGGGAAGGACCATGTCACCAAGGCGCGCGTGGCCCATCTTCGGGAAACCCTGAACCTCAAGGACCGGAAGCGATTGTTGAAGGATCTGCCCTTGGCGCCCGCCTGGATGCATCCCTTCCTGCGCTACATCTCGGGAGAAGACGCATGAGTGCCTTTGCCCTGCTCCCCATGGCTGAGCGTCGGCTCATCATCGAACAGGTGGCAGCCCGGCGAGGCATCCTGCCCGTGATCGTCGAGAAGGATTTTTGGGTCTGCTGGGTCCTGGGGCGAATCTACGCCACGCCAGCCATGGCCTCCAGCGTGGTGTTCAAGGGTGGGACTTCCCTGTCGAAGGTCTTCGGCGTCATCGAGCGATTTTCCGAAGATGCCGATCTAGCCGTGACCCCCGCTTCCTTGGGCTTCTCGGAAGCCGACCTGGACGACGCGCCATCGGCCACTCAGCGGAGCAAGCGCATGAAATCACTGGCCAATGCGTGCGAGGCGTGTGTCATTCAGCGATTCCAACCCGCCCTGGAAGCCTCCATTGCCGAAATTCTTGGAACGCCTTCCTCGCAGCCTTCCTGGCTGAATTACGAGCTGGATCCAATGGCCACCACCCCCAACCTCTGGTTCCGCTACCCGTCGGTGCTCCCACAGGCGGGTGGCTACATCGCCAAGCAGGTGAAGTTGGAGCTGGGTGCCCTGACCGATCAGCAGCCCACGGGGAACCATGTCATCCAGCCGATGCTGGCGGATGTCCTTGGAGATGCCTTCACGGATTTCAAGATCCCCGTTGTGGCTCTGGAACTGGAACGGACCTTCTGGGAGAAGGCTACGATCCTCCATGCCGAGTACCATCGCCCGGTCGACCTGCCCCTTCGGGATCGCATGTCGCGCCACTACTCGGACATGGCAGCGCTTTGGCGGCACCCCAGCCGCTCGAAGGCGCTGGATCGCCTGGATCTTCTCCAGGACGTGATCCGGCACAAGTCTCGGTTCTTTGCTTCGTCATGGGCAAGCTATGACACCGCCATCCCTGGAAACTTCCACTTGGTGCCTCCTGAGCACAGACACGGGGAGCTCGCACGGGACCTGGAATCCATGCTGCCCATGTTCCTGGAGGCCCCACCGTCCTTCAGTGAGTTGCTCCGCCAGCTGGCAGAGGCCGAGGCTGAACTGAATGCATGAAGCCTGGAGAAGGCCAAAATGAACCAAGCCAGCTCAAATACCAATCTCGGGATGATCTTCCCGATGTATGCGTCCCAGTTCGAACTCCACCCAAAGGAAGGAGAAGCCCACACTCTGCTCGCGCCGATTCTGGGGTGCCTTGAACGAGTGGACTTCCAATTCCAGGTTGTAGATCCCGCCATCAACCAGGGACAGATGGCATCAAATTTCGACGCCGCTCTGGAAAGCAGGCTGATCCAACTTGGTGCGACGCACTTGGACTTTAAACTTCCCCATGAGATCCCACAGGAATTGGACTTCGCCTTCGGCTACAAGGGACACAAGGTTGCTGTGGAAATTGAAAAGGCAAATCGAGAGAAGATCCTGAGGGATCTCCTCAAGTGCCATATGTATTTCCATGCAGGTGCGGATTTCGCTCTGGTGGTTCTCCCCAGAAACTATGCTCACAAGCTGGGGATGTGGGATCTCTTTGACTTCGGGACCCAGCGAATCGAGGAGTGCCGGAAATACGACTTTGGTACACACGACAAGCTGAGTCGAATTCTATTGCTGGGTTACAC
>JANXYT010000332.1 GCA_025355915.1 Holophagaceae bacterium | reverse complement strand
CGAACCTGGCCCGGGCCCGCGGGTTCGTCGAGCAGGCGGCCCGCGACGGTGCGCGGGTGGCGGTGTTCCCGGAATTGTTCACCCTCGGCTTCACCATGGCGCCCGAACCCTTCGCAGAATCCATCCCGGGCCCCACCAGCGAGGCCCTTGCCACGCTGTCACGGGAATTCGCAATCTACCTCGTCGGCTCCGCGGTGGAGACCCACTCGCCCCATCCCCGGAACGCGGCCTTCGTCACTGCACCGGATGGATCACTGGTGGCCGCCTATCGTAAGATCCACCCCTTCTCCTATGGTGACGAAAACCTGCACTACGCCGGCGGCACCGATTGTCCCGTCTTCGAAATCGACGGCATCCCCTGCGGCCTGCAGATCTGCTACGACCTGCGCTTTCCAGAACCCTTCCGCGCCCTGGCCAGCAGGGGCGCCGAGGTGGTCTTCGTGCCTGCCAACTGGCCCACGCGGCGGATCTCGGCCTGGTCCACCCTGCTGGCCGCCCGCGCCATCGAAAACCAGCTGGCCGTCTGCGGCGTCAACCGCGTGGGCCGGGACCCGCAGGTGGAATACCCGGGCCGATCTGCGCTCCAAGATGCCTTTGGCGAGGCCACCGCAGTTGGCGATTCCACTGAAGGAGTGGTGGTCGGAGACATTAATCTGACCCAGATCCGTGCCTGGCGCGCCCGGTTCCCCGCCCTGGCCGACCGGAGGCCCGAGGTATACCGCCACCTGTGAATCGGAACAACGCCCGGTAGAATCGAGCCATGTTCCGCCTCCCGGACGCCCTGCGCGCGCTGCGCTATCGGAATTTCCGCCTCCTCATCTCCGGCCAGATGATCTCTCTCATCGGCACCTGGATGCAGACCGTGGCTCAGTCCTGGCTGGTGTACCGGCTGACGGGCCAAGCCTCCATGCTGGGGTTCGTGGCCTTCGCGGGGCAGTTTCCGGTGTTCCTCCTGGCCACCCTGGGCGGCATGGCGGCAGACCGCATGCGCCCCCATACCCTTGTGGTCATCACCCAGTCCGCCTCCATGGTGCTGACGCTGATCCTCGCGGTGCTGACCCTTTCGGGTCATGTCCACATTTGGCACATCATCACCACCTCGCTGCTGCTGGGTGTGGTGAACGCCTTCGACATCCCGGCCCGCCAAGTCTTCGTGGCCCAGACCGTGGATCGGCCGGACCTGATGAATGCCATCGCCCTGAACTCCTCCGTGTTCACGGGCGCCCGGATCGTCGGCCCAGCCGTGACGGGCCTCCTGGTGGCCACCGTGGGCGAGGGCTGGTGTTTCCTCGTCAACAGCCTGAGCTACGTCGCGGTCATTACCGGACTCCGGGCCATGCGGCTCGACGGTACCCAAGCGAGGCTGGCACCAGCGGGCGATCAAGCCATCCGCGCAGGCTTTCGGTTCATCCTCGGCGCCAAACCCGTCCGCGACCTGTTGCTGCTCCTGGGCCTTCTGAGCCTCATGGGCATGCCCTATTCGGTGCTCATGCCCATCTTCGCGGATCAGATCCTCCACGGGGGACCCAAGGCCCTCGGCCTGCTCATGGGCATCTCCGGCGTGGGCGCCCTGGCGGGGGCCCTCAGCCTCGCGCTCCGGCGCAGCCCGCGCGGGCTGGGGCGTTGGATCGCCGGGAGCGCCATGGGCTTCGGCGCGGCCCTCATCGCCTTCGCGCTGTCGCGCCGCCTCCCGCTCTCAGTGCTCATCATGCTGCCCATCGGCTTCACGCTCATGGTGGAGATGGCCTCCAGCAACACCCTGATCCAGATGATGATCCCCGACGCCCTGCGGGGCCGGGTCATGTCCGTCTACTCGATGATGTTCATGGGCATGGCCCCCATTGGTGCCCTCCTCAGCGGCACCTTCGCGCACCAACTGGGTGCGCCCCTCACCGTGGCCCTGGGCGGCGCCGGCTGCCTGGCCGCCGGCCTGATCTTCGCCCTCCGCCTGCCCCAGTGGAAGCAGGGCGCCCAGGTGCTGTACCGGTTCGAAGAGGCGGCGCGGAAGGTGGAATCAGCGGCGCCTGATGGCGGCCAGTGATGGTTGGGTCACACCGTGGGCAGATCCACGGCGGGCTGGCGCCAGATTTCCAGGAGCACCGAGGTGATCGTCAGGGCCAGAGGACCAAGGATGAGACCGGATGTGCCAAACACCATCAGGCCGCCGACCACTGAGAGGAAGGCGAGAATGGTGTGAAGTTTCAGCCGGTTTCCGACCAGGATGGGCAACAGCAGATTGTCGATCCCACCCACGATCACCCCGCCCCATAGGGTGAGAATCAGGGCTTTCCCCCAGCTGCCCTCCAACGCCAGAAAGCCGGCCGCAGGAACCCACACGATAAAGGCGCCCAGCACCGGTACCACGGCCAGCACCGCCATCACCATGCCCCAAAGCAACGGGGCCGGCAGGCCCAGCCCCCAGAACATCAATCCACCCAGGAGACCCTGAATGGCCGAGACGGCCAGCGTCCCGTAGACCGTGGCGAAAACGGTATCTTCGACCCGGAGAAACAGCCGATTCATTTCGGCTTCCGAGAGGGGAGACAAAGATCGGAGGGACAGGAGAGCCAGACGACGGTCGCGCAGGAAATAGAAAAGCAGATAGAAGGTCAGGCAGAAGCCGATGACCTGGACCAAGGATCCTTTCACGATCGCCCCAGCCGTGTTGGTCAGCCAGGTGGCGACCGACCTGACGGTTCCCGGCAGATCAACCTGTCGTTCAATCCAGTCGGCGAGAGGCGCGAGGCGCGGCTGCGCTTCGATGACGCGCCGCCATTCGCCGGATTCGACCTTGGTCTTGATGATGTCCGCGCCCTTTGCCGACTCCAAGATGAGCCGCTGTCCCAGGAAGGTTGCCGGCACGGCCACGATCAAACCCACCACCAGAACGGCGACCGCCGCCGCAAGGTTGGCGCGCTTCAGTTTGGCCTCAAGCCACCGGTGAAGCGGCGTGAACAGGATCGCCAGAGTCAGAGCCCAGACCAGCGCTGGCAAAAAAGGCAGGGCCAGCCGGTAGCAGAGGTAGATGCCGAGGGCGGTTGCCACGATCAGGACGAGCAGCTGGAGGTGACTTCGCGATCCCCAGTCATTCACAGGTCACTCCTACTTTGGATTCGGCGGTGCATCGCGTTTGTACCACGAGGCCTGCCCGTACACCGGCTTCACCTTCTGTTCGAGCCCTTCGAGCTGGCTGGCATTGAAGGGCAGGAAGTCCCGGGCGATGGCGATGTTTTCTTCGAGCTGGGCGATGTTGTCCACGCCGATGATGACGGTGCTCACGGGGAAGGACAGGGTGTAGCGCATGGCCTCTTTCATGGTGAGAGTGCCGGGCCGGTCGTGTTTCGCGGTTCCCCGTTGCTTCTCGGGGAGTGGCGGCTGGACGCCTTCGAGGAGGCGGCCCCGGGCGGGGATCTTCATGCCGATGATGCCCATCTCCTTCTCCACAGCCAGGGGCAGCAGGGTCTTCTTGAAGGGCAGGTGCCAGGTGTCGGCGGCGTTGAAGGCCATCAATACACAATCGAAGGGGAAGCGGCGGATGGCCTCGGCCAGCACGTCGGGATCGGTGTGGCCGCTGAGCCCCAGGAAGCGCACCAGCTTCTGGTCCCGGGCCTTCTGGAAGGCCTCCAGGGTGCCGCCCTTGGCGCAGACGCGCTCCACATCCTCCATGGTGCTCATGGCGTGCAGCTGCCAGAGGTCCACGTGATCGGTCTGCAGCAGCTTCAGCGAGGTTTCCAGGATGCGCAGGGAGCCGTCCGCCGTGCGGTCGTGGGTCTTGGTGGCGAGGAAGGCCTCACGGCGGCGGTGCTTCATCACCTTCCCGATGTACTGTTCGCTCCACCGGGCCTCGCCGCCGTAGCGGGCGGAAGTATCGATGTAGTTCACGCCCAGATCCAGGGCCCGCTCGATGAGGGGGACGGCCACCTTCTCGTGTTCTGGCTTCTCGATGGCCGCCTGGCCGCCGAGGCTGAAGAGGCCCACGTGGTGCCCTGTGCGTCCCAGGTTTCGGGTGGGCATGGCCGCCGCCGTGGCCGGATTGAAGGGTGCCTTCGGCGAGGGTTTCAGGGTCACGGGCTCGTTTGATTCCACCGCGTTCAACCGTGTGGCGAGGAGTCCGGCCGCGGCGGCGGCACCCAGCTTGAAGAGGTCTCGACGGGTGGTTCCGGGGCCGGACATGGTGTCCTCCTTGGAGAAACGAGGCCTAGTATCGCGCCAGAAAGGATTCCAGGTGCGCGTGGGCTTCGACCTGGGTGCGATAGGTGCGGAAATCGAACCCGGCGCCACGGATGCCCGTGAGCATCTTGCTGACACGGACGCCCTCCCGGGCCAGACAGAGCACGGGCTTGCCTCGCTCCAGGGCGTAGGCGACCTCGAAGCCCACCCCGTGGGAGGGTGTGCTCACCTCTGCAACCACCGCATCGCAGCGCCGGAGCCAGGCCGTGTCCCGCTCGAAAACCGCCTCCGGCGTTTGTTCGCCATCGGCAGCCATCGCGGCTTCGGAGGCCAGATGCGCTGTGAGCACCAGATGGCCGAGGGTCTGCAGGTACGCCACCATCGCCGCGTAGGCCGGCTGGTCGTTTCGTCCGCCGGTAAGGGAGCACGAGAAATACAGGTCCATGGGTAGCCCAAAAGGAAAAGGTTTAACCGCAGATGACGCAGATTTCGCAGATGGAACAGATGATTGCGGCTCTACCTTTTTCATCCGCGTCATCTGCGCCATCTGCGGTTTCATGTTTTCACTTCCCGGTCAGCTCGTCCGCCAGGTACCGTGCGTCCATGATCTTGCGCAGGGCTTCGAGGATGGCGCGGGCATCGGTGGCCACGGCGCGTTTGGTGTCGGCGTCGTAGACGTAGTAGCCACCCTGTCCCTCGTACACGCTATCGAAGTTGATCCCCACGAACTCGCCCCTCACGTTCACCACGGGGCTGCCGCTGTTGCCGCCCACGGTGTCGCAGGCGTAGATGAAGTTGAAGGGAGTGCTGAGGTCCAGCTTCCTCTGCCGCTTCAGCCAGCGCTCGGGCAGGGTCCAGGCGCCATCCTCGGCGGCGGCGGCATTGCCGCCCCAGCCCAGGTGCCGGTCGTACATGCCCATGTAGGTGGTGAAGGGCTGGGCCTTGGTGCCGGTGCCGTTGGCGTAGGTCGCTACGGGGCCGTAGCCCAGGCGCAGGGTGAAGGTGGCATCGGGATAGAGCGACTTGCCGAAGGCCTTGAAGCGGGCCTCGGCGATGCGTCCGCCATGTTCGGTGAACACGCTGGTGACTTCATCCTCCACCTGCTTACGGATGGCACGGTTGAAGGGATCGAGCTGCTTGGCGAGGAGGATCATGGGATCGGTACTGGCGTCCAGCGCCGCCTTGCCGCCCTCTGCCAGCTGCTTCCG
>JANXYT010000318.1 GCA_025355915.1 Holophagaceae bacterium | reverse complement strand
CTCGCTTGGGCGGCGCCCCTTGCGCGGCCACACCCCACTTTGAAAACAGACCCTAGTGGCCATGGACCAGCGTCACAACTTTCTCGACTAACAGGTAATCAACCATAGACTCCTATTGTCATCTGTCCATAGGAGCCTCCATGCGACCTGCGAATCGATCCTCTCTTCTGTTCGCCGCGATCAGTGCCACGGCACTGCTTGCCGCCGATCCGCTGCCGCCGAAACCGGCTGCCGCCAAGATCTGCACCACCTGCCACACCACGGCCCCCGACAACCTCCGGGGCCACTTCGACAACCTGGCCCTGAAGAACAACTCCTTCCAGCTGAAGGTCGACGAGCGCACGGAAGTGCTGCGCTTCGACAAGGCCACGGTGAAGGTCATCACCCCTGAACCCGCCGCCGATGTGGAGGCCGCCTTCAAGGGCATCGCCAAGGGCCACGAAGTGCGCGTCCAGTACACCGAAAAGGACGGGGTGAAGACGGCGGTGGTCGTGGCGGTCAAGCCTCCCGTCAAGCTGGCGGCGAACGAGACCGTCACCCTCGACGAGATGCAGAAGCTGGTGGCCATGGGCCCCGAGAAGGGCCAATACTTCCTCTTCGATTCCCGGCCCGCCCCCCGCTTCATGGAAGGCGCCATTCCCACGGCCGTGAACCTGCCCTTCCCGGCCTTCGACAAGAATGTGGACAAGCTGCCGGCCGACAAGGCCGCGCTGGTGATCTTCTACTGCAGCGGGAAGACCTGCAACATGAGCCCCGGTTCGCTGGCGAAGGCCAAGAAGCTCGGCTACACCCACGCCAAGGTGTTCGTGGACGGCATGCCGGCCTGGACCAAGAAGCAATACGGCGTGCTCAGTCCCGCTTCCATGAAGGCCGCCTACGTCGACACCAACACCCCGCTGGTGATCCTCGACGCCCGGCCCGCTACCCTGGCCGCCAAGGGCTTCGTGAAGGGCGCCGTGGCCGCCGATCCTGCCAAGATGGCCGACCTGCTCAAGACCTTCCCCGCCGCCAAGCTGAAGCCCCCCGTCGTGGTGGTGGATGAGACCGGCGGCGAGGCGGCGAAGGCTGTGGCCACCGAGCTGGTGAAGGCCGGCTATGGGGGCGTGAACATCCTGACCGGTGGCTTCAAGGCCTGGCAGGCCGCGGCGCTGCCCGTGGAATCCGGCACCCTGGCGGCCAAGGCCGTCTTCGTGCCCAAGCCCCGTCCAGGCTCCATCTCGCCTGCCGAGTTCACCAAGGTGGCCGAGCTGGCCCCGGCCCAGCGCGGCGTCGTGCTCCTCGACGTGCGGAATCCCGACGAGACGAAGAATGGCGTCATCAAGGGCGCCCTGGTGATCCCTGAACCTCAGCTGCTGGCGCGGCTCTCCGAGGTCCCCAAGGACAGCAAGATCGTGTGCCACTGCTCCACCGGCATCCGGGCCGAGCTGGCCTTCCACCTGCTGAAGGAAAAGGGCTACGACGTCCGCTTCCTTCCCACGGAGATCACCATCATCGACAGCGGTGACTTCACCATCGACTAGCCGCTCGACGCCACACCGAAAGGCCGGTCTTCGGGCCGGCCTTTTTGTTCACTCGCCGGGCAACGCCTTCTTCGCGCGCCAGCGGCTGCGCTGGGCGGGATCAGCCATGCCCGCAGCGTGGCAGGTGCGGCAGGCGTTCAGATGGGGGTCGTTGCCCCGCCAGTAGGCTCGGGAATCACCGCCGAACGCCTGGCGGCGGTCCATGGGAATGCGCGGCCAGTAGAAGGTGAGTGAGGGGCCCGAGGCCTTCATCTCCAGGGCGTAGAGTGGACCGACCTCGGCGCCGGGCCGGCCCCAGCGGTCCTCCAGGGTACTGAGCACCACGAACGTCCCGGGGGGCAGGGGCTGGCCGGACCGGTAGGCCGCGACCGCCTCAGGATTGGCCCAGACCTGGATCCAACGGCCCCCGTGGGCTGGGGATTTCACGGGTTGCGGATGGATGGGTTCCAGAGAGGCATGATCGAGGGCACGCACCGGCACCTTGGCTTCTGAATCCTGCTCCACCGGAGGAACCTGGATCAGCACGGGGGGGGCCACCGCCGGAGCAGCCACCTGGGCCGGGACCCGAACCCGATTGCCATGGGCCAGGCGGTAGCCGCTTTCTCCGGCGAGGAGGAGCACCGCGGACCAGACCAGACCCAGCAGCAGGGCCAGAACCCCGAGGCCCTGGTGATCCTTGCGGGAACGGGTCATGGACCAGAGGGCTCCCACGGCCACCAGAAGCGAGGCGCCGCCCAGCAGGGCATGGCGGAACAGGAGGGCGTCCACGCCCGGTCCCCAGGCGGGCAAGGGCAGGAGGCGGTGAGGCGGGATGAACCCCAGGAGCCGCCCCGAAGCGAACCCGCTCAGGAAGGCCCCCAGGATGCCGAGAAAGCCGGCCCACCCCAGGTAGCGGGCCACCGTCCACCAGGGCCGGATGCCGCGACCAGGCCGCTGTGACGCGAGCAGGGCCATGGGCAGCAGCAGGCCCGTCGCCACCGGGAGGTGGGACAGCAGGGCGTGTTTGAGCGCAATCCAATCCATGGGGCCCACACCTGTTGATGGCAATGCTCCTGGCAGTCTGCCATCGTCCGCGAAAACTCGGGAATAGATTTGCTGTCACAATCGCTGCCATGAAACAGACCCTTCTCCAGCACGTCCAGGCGTCCATCCAGCTGAAGCAGGCCTTTTTCGACCGGGAGATGGATCACATCATCGCCCAGGCCGACGATATGGCTGAGCGCCTGCGCCGGGGCGGTCGGATCCTGGTCTGCGGCAATGGCGGCAGCGCCGCGGACGCCCAGCACCTGGCCGCCGAGCTTAGTGGACGCTACGTCAAGGAACGGCAGGCCCTGGCAGGGATCGCCCTCACCACGGACACCTCCGCCCTTACGGCCATCGGCAACGACTACGGTTTCGACCAGATTTTTTCCCGCCAGGTCGAGGCCCTGGGCCGGCCCGGGGACCTCCTCATCGGCATCAGCACCAGCGGGAACAGCCCCAACGTGATCCGCGCCGTGGCCTCCGCGAAGGAATTGGGCCTTCGAACCCTGGGGCTCCTCGGCCGCGACGGGGGCCAGCTTGCCGGGCTCATGGACGATGCGCTGGTGGTGCCCTCCACCGTCACGGCGCGCATCCAGGAACTCCACCAGATGATCTACCACTTCTGGTGCGAGGCGCTCGATGCCCATTTCTGAGGCCCCTAGATGATGGCGGTCGCAGGGTTGCTGGTCCTGGCCCTTCTGGGCCAGCCCCGGGCGCGGACCTACTACTGGCGGGACGCTGCCGGGCAGACCCACATCACCACCGCCCCGCCGCCCTCGGGTGCCGAGATGCTCGACTCCCCCCCGCCACCGGCGGTGGAGCCCGGCAAGGCCGTCCGCCCCGAGCCGGTGCGCCAGAGTGCCAGCAAGGGCGGGAATCGCGGGGTGGTGCTGAACTCCGTCCAGCAGGAGGCCTGGGATGCCCTCAACCAGCACCTGGCCAAAGCCCGCACCGAGGGCGACCGCCGCACCCTCGAAGGCGTCGCCGATTCCCTCATCCACGACTGCCTGTGGGGCAGCGGCCTGTGGGCCATGCCCGTGGTGCCTCTCCTTTCCGTGCTGCTCATGGGTCTCCTGGGCTGGTGGCTGGCCCTTGGCCTCCGGGAGGGCTCGCTGGCCCCCCTAATCTCGGGGTTCCTCCTGCTTGGACTGGCCCTAGGACACCTCCTCTTGAACGGCTTCCTATACCATCCCCAGGCGGTGCGACTCCGCCAGAACCTGGAACTGCTGGAACAGCACATGGGCACGGGCAAGGCTCTGCGACCGGAGTACCGGACCCTTCTGCAGCAGCGTTACCAGGCCCTGGAGCAGGCGGCGGAACCCTTCCAGGCCCCCTGGCGGTTCCCTGCGGAAGTGAAGACCCTGCGCGAGGCCATGAAGCAGGTGATGGTTGAACCCTGAGTTCCAACGCCCGCTGCCTTCGCTCCAGCAGGCGGCCCAGGCGGAGCCTCTGGGCCTCTACCTGCACGTGCCCTTCTGCGTGGACCGCTGCACCTACTGCTCCTTCGCCACCACCCGGGACCGGGGGCTCCAGCCTGCGGCGATCCGGCAGCTGCTGTCCCATCTCCGCGCCTGGGGCGAGGCACTGGGGAGGCCCGCGGTGGACACCCTCTACCTGGGCGGGGGTACACCGTCGCTGCTGTCCCCTGACGAACTGGCGGAGATCACCGCCGCCGCCAGGCTGGCCTTCGATCTGTCGCCCCTGTGCGAAGCCACCCTCGAGGCCAACCCCGGCACCGTGGACCTGGCTTGGCTCCGCCATGCGCGGGAGCTGGGCTGGGATCGCATCAGCGTCGGCGTGCAGGCCTTGGACGACGGGCTGCTGGGCCGGCTGGGCCGCATCCACGGCGCGGACCAGGCCCTGGAGGCCCTCCATCTCGCGGATCAGGCTGGGTTCCGCCGCCGCAGCGCCGACCTCATGGTGGGCATTCCTGGACAGGCGCTGTCCAAGGTGGTCGAGGATGCCCGGACCCTGGCGGCCACGGGCATCGACCACCTCAGCGTGTACCTGCTGGACCTGGACAAGGCCTGCCCGCTGCGCACCGAGGTTGAGGCGGGGCGGC
>JANXYT010000291.1 GCA_025355915.1 Holophagaceae bacterium | reverse complement strand
GCCAACTATCCCTTCTGCACCATCGAGCCCAATACGGGGGTGGTGGACGTGCCGGACCCACGGCTGGCACCCCTGGCAGAAATCGTGAAACCCCAACGAATTCTGCCCGCCGCCCAGGAATTCGTGGACATCGCGGGCCTGGTTCGCGGCGCCAGCAAGGGCGAGGGCCTCGGCAACGCCTTCCTGGGCCACATCCGGGAGACGGATGCCATCGTCCAGGTGGTGCGCTGCTTCGAGGATGACAACGTCACTCACGTGGAAGGCGGGGTCAACCCCGAGCGGGACATCAGCATCATCGAGACGGAACTGGTCATCAAGGACCTGGACGCCATCGAGAAGGGCCTGGAGCGCCACCGCAAGGCCGCCAAGACCGGCAACAAGGAATCCCTTGCCCTGGTGAGCGTGCTGGAACGGGTGTTCGCCCAGTTGGACCAGGGGCGATGGGCCAGTACCGCGGGGCTTTCCGCTGAGGACAAGGTTCTTATCAAATCCTACGGCCTGCTCACCCTGAAGCCGACCCTTTTCGTGGGCAACATCGGGGAGGAGGACATCCGGAACCCCGAGGGCAACCCCCACTACCGGAAGCTCCAGACGCTGGCCGCGGAGCGCCACGCCCCTTGCATCCCCATCTGCTCCAAGCTCGAGGCCGAGATCCAGGATCTGCCAGAGGAGGACCGCCCCCTGTTTCTGGAAGAGGCCGGCCTCTCCGAGCCCGGCCTGAACGTGCTCATCCACGCCAGCTACGACCTGCTGGGCCTCCAGACCTACTTCACCGCCGGGGTGAAGGAAGTCCGGGCCTGGACCATCCACAAGGGCGACACGGCCCCCCAGGCCGCCGGCGTCATCCATACGGACTTCGAAAAGGGCTTCATCCGGGCCCAAGTCATCGCCTACGACGACTTCATCCAATGCAGGGGAGAGCAGGGCGCCAAGGATGCGGGCAAGATGCGAACGGAAGGCAAGGACTACGTGGTGAAAGATGGCGATTTGATGAATTTCCTATTCAACGTCTGAATTCATTTCGAAGTTCATCCTTCCCGATCCCTAGGGAGAGGCTGCAAGTGGCGATGAATCTTGGACGATTGAGCGGAGGCGCCGGGAAAAATGAGCCCGTTGTGGATCCTGCGCAGATCCGCCGGGCCATGGCTGGCTTGCAACGCGACGAGGCCGAGTTCCCCATCAAGGTGGAGGGCGCCCACACCCTGCCCTACACCTCCCGCATCCAGCACATGGATATGGATAAGGGGATCCTGCACCTGAAGCTCATTCGCACGCTGCCCCATGAAATGGCGGTAGGCGCACCCTTCGAGATGCTTTTCGCCGTGGGTGACCAGCGCTTCGAGGCACCCACGACCTTCCTGGGACGGGAATCCTACCTGCTCTACCGGTTTACCCTCCCGGTCCGAATGGTGCAATCCGACCGGAGGAGCCACAAACGCTACCCTTTCCGCCCCCGGGAGAAAGCCTACGTGCTTGCTCAAGACGGGGCCCTTCCAGGCCACGGACTGGCGGGCCCGCTGGTGAATCTCTCCCTAGGCGGCCTTGCCTTCCGCGTGGACCGGGTGATGCGGCTGGACGACCACATGCGCATCACCCCTGGGCTCGGCTTTTTCGACAAGGGGAAAGACCTGCCCATGTTGAAGATCCGTGACCTCCCCAAGCTGCCTCTGTTCGAGGCGCGGGGCACGATGACCACCGCCTGGGAGCGGGACGGAGAGATCGTCGTCGGCGTGAAGTTCGGTGAACTGCGGGATTGGGAGATTCGCCAGCTTCAGGACGTGCTGGACGCCCGCGACCAGATGCAGCGCAGTTCAACCACCGCCTCCGTCCTGACCGCCTCGGTCAAAGACGCCAAGGCCAGGACCGGCCCCTCAGAGACCTTGGGACCGGCCCGGCGCGTGAATCCCGCGGGCGGCCAGACTCCGGATGCCCTCACCCGCCTGGGGCGCCGCTGCGCCGTTCTGGTGCTGGCCATGGAACCCGGCGAACCGAGGGACCAGGTCTGCGGAACCCTGCGGGAGGCGGGGTACCTCCGTCTGGACTTTGTGGACACCCTGGATCAAGCCCTGGACAAGCTCCGGATCGACCTGGGAACCACCAGCCGCCTGCTGGTACTGGACACCCCCTCCGGAACCGAGACCCCCCTGGAGGGCATTCGGTCCCTCCAACGCGAGCTGGGGGAACTGCGCGAGCTTCCGGTGGCACTGATCCGACAAAATGGACTGCCCACTGAAACCGAAGATCCCCTTATCCGACCCGTTCCCTGGCTGGGCCTAGACTCTTCCTCGTGGCTCCCGCTGCTGGATGAATTGGCAGGGGTATAGAGCTCATAACAACACCCCACGGCGCCGCGCGAGGGGTGAAGCCAGCCGGGCGCCCCGCGGCGTCACCATTCGCCAAAGGCGAATAGGACCGCATCGGCGAAGCCGATGGCGGCCCGAAGGGCGAGGGCCGGAGGCCCGAGTCAAATCCCTTGAACAACGAACCACGTTGCCCTGCGGGCCCTTCCTTCTCGGTATCGCGTACTGCGATACACGAGACAAACTGATATCTGCGGTGCATCCCGGCTGGCTTCATCGCGGCATCGTCGGGTGTTGTTATGAGCTCTTAGAGCGGAGCCACCTTGACCAGGTTGCCCGCAGGATCCACCCGGTGGAAACCATCTTCGATGCGGTTGTCTCCCCTCAGGATCGGATCCGCCGCGTCCCTGGCCAGCAGGATTCCCCCTCGGGCGTTCCGGCGGACCACGCATTCCTCGAGGGTCGCCTCCGAATCCTCCAGCAGCAGCAGGCCCGTGTCCCGGCCGTCCTTCAGGGTGCAGCGCACGAGCAGCAGACTGCCGCCAGGTTCCACCTGAACCCCGGCCCCGGCGTTGCCCGTGATGTCGCAGGTGTCCAGGACGCCCTGGCCCCCTTCCGCGCAATCCACGCCCATGCTGCGCCCCTCATTGAAGGCACAACCGCGGGCCTGCACCGTGGCCCCGTGATAGATGAGCAGCCCCGCGCCGCCGTTGCCTTGGAGCACGCAGCCATCCAGGGTGGCCAGGCCCCTATCCATGAGCGACACCCCGAACCCCGCATTCCCCACCAGGCGGCACTGCCGCAGCATCACGGTGGCTCCGGCAAGCACATGGGCGCCCGAACAAACATTGTTCCCGAGGTCGCATTCCTCCAGGAGGGCGTGACTGCGCTCCAGGGCCAGGAGGCCCGCGAAGTGGCTATCCATCAGCCGGCAGCGGGTGAGCTGGATCCGGCCATCCGGTTCCACTTCCACCCCACCCGTTTCGGCCAGGAATCCGCAGGCCTCGGCCGTGGCCTGGGCTCGGGCGCCGACGCGCAGACCCACCCCTCTTCCAGGCCCCACCTCAACTCCCTGGAGTGAGATCTGGGCCCCAGGAGCCACGCGGATTCCGGCTTCCTGGAACCCACAGATGGTCCCGCCCTCCAGGCGCGCCTGGGCGCCGTCGGCCACCATCAGGCCGACCGGCCCGGAACAGGCGATGGTGCAATCCTTGAAGCGGGGGGCCGCGGCGTCTTCCACCAGGGCCCCAGCCACCTCGCCCACCAGCAGGCATCCTTCCAGGAAAGGGGCGCCACCGGCGATCTGGAGGGCGACTTTCCCTTCCGGGGCCCGGAGGGTCAGGCCCCGCAGGGTGGCGTTGCAGGCGCGCAAGACCGCCGCAGGGCCGTTCGCCCCCTCGATCACCACCTCGCCGGGCTGCCCCATGGCCACAATGACCACATCCTTGTCCACCACCACCGATTCCCGGTAAACCCCTGGCAGCATGACAATTTCCGTGCCGGGTCGGGCCTGACGCAGGGCCACCTTCAGGCTGAGACACTGGCCCTGGCCGCCCTTGCCCACCCGGATCCGCTGTCCCGTGTCCTCCCGTTCCGGTCGACTCACCGCGATCGGGGGGGCTGGAGACGCCGGAGCCACCTCCAATGACGCGTTCATGGCCTCTCGGATGGCGGTCCCAAGCAGCTCGGCGTCCGGATACCGGCCCTCCGGCCGCTTCGAGAGGGCCCGCTCCACCACGGCGAGCAGCCGCCCGGAGACATCCTTCAGGTCAGCCGGACGGAGCGGTTCGGGCGGATGAAGAAGGATGCGATTCAACACGGAAGTCGTGGTGTCCCCGAAGAAGGGTTTCCGCCCCCCCGTAAGGATTTCGTACAGAATCACGCCGAGCGCGAAGATGTCGGAACTGGGCGTGGATTTCCCCGTATCCAGGTATTCAGGCGCCATATAGCTCACCGTGCCCATCCAGGTCCCCGTCTGGGTCAGGCCCGATGGGCCCATTTGCGCCACGCCGAAATCCATGAGCTTGGCGTGAGGACGCCGGCCGTGCCGCGTGATCAGGATGTTGGCCGGCTTGATGTCGCGGTGGATCACGCCATGCTCATGGGCATAGGCCAGGCCCTCACAGACCTGGGCGAGCACTTCCAGGAGTTCGGCCTTGGGGGTCTTCCCTTCCTGGATGAGCGCCTCCAGTTCCTCACCCTGCACGAATTCCATGGCCAGGTAGTGCAGGCCCTCGTCCTCGCCGAACTCGTAGACGGTGACGATGTGGGGATGGTTCAGCAGGGCAGCCGCGCGGGCCTCCCGCTCGAAACGGGCCTGGGCCTCGTCCCCAAAGGCCGAGCCCGCCGAGATCACCTTCAGGGCCACTTCCCGGCCCAGCATGGGGTCGCGCCCCAGGTAGACTTCGCCCATGGCGCCCTTGCCCAGGAGGCGCACTACCTCGAATTTGCCCAGCCGTTCCCGCATAGGCACCCTATCGGCAGGGGGACGGCCAGCATTCAATCCCGGCTAATCCCCTCCGGGGGTTTCGCGCTGCGCGCACACCCCTGGGACCCCGCGCAGTAATCCGGCCAAGCCGGACTGCTGCTTATCTGGCCTCGATGGGCATGTGCCTGAGCCGCTCCACGCGCACCTCCATGGGGGGGTGGGTGGAGAAGAGGCTCTTGATGCCGCCGCCGCTCAGGGGGTTCACAATCATCATGTGGGCCGTCGCCGGCTGAGCAGACGGCATGGGCAGTTGCTGGTTGTAGCTCTGCAGCCGCTCCAGGGCCGACGCCAGCAGGTCGGGCCGACCCGTCAGGTGGGCGCTGTACTCGTCCGCCATGTATTCCCGAGACCGGCTCACCGCCATCTGCAGCAGGAAAGCTGCGATGGGCCCCAGGATCATGATGGCGATGCTGGCGACAGGATTGGATCGGCCCTCCTCATCGCGCGCCCCGAAGAATCCCGCAAACCGGGATAGGAACATGATGGCCTGGGCCAGCACCGCAGCCAGGCTGCTGATAAGGATGTCCCGGTGCTTGACGTGGCCCAGTTCGTGGGCAATGACCGCCTCCAGTTCGGGCCGGCTCAGCACCCGCATGATGCCCTCCGTCACGGCCACCACGGCGTGCTCGGGGTCCCGTCCCGTGGCGAAGGCGTTGGGCGTGTCCTCGGGGATGATCGCGATCCGGGGCATGGGCAGACCGGCCCGCTGGGCCAGGTTCGCCACGATGGCGTGCAGTTCGGGCGCTTCGGCCTGGGTGACGGGCTTGGCGCCGTAGCTCGCTAGCACGATCTTGTCGGAAAAGAAGTAGCTCACCCCGTTCATGACCAGGCCAATGGCCAGCGCCAACACCATGCCGGACCGGCCTCCCAGCAGGTCGCCGATCCACACCAGCAGGCCAGTCATGGCCACGATGAGGAGAAGGGTTTTGGTCTGGTTCATGGATGAGTCTCCAGATGTCAGGATACGCAAGGCATCAAGGGGCGTTCAGCCCATGCGTTTGATGACCACCAGCGTGACGTCGTCCCGGAACTTGCCATCCTCCAGGTGCCGGAAGGCCTCCACCAGGAGGGCCTCGAACAGCGCGCCCGCTCCGGCATCCGGCCGGTGAAGCACCACCTCCGCCAGGGGGCCGTCACCCAACTCTTCGCCGGCAGCATTCTCCGCCTCGACGACGCCATCCGTGAAGATCACCAGGACATCGCCCCGGTCCATGTGCGCGCGCCCTTCCCGGAACGAGACTCCCGGCAGCAGGCCCACCATGGGGCCGGTGGGAGCCAGCCGCGCCACCTCCCCCGTCGCCCGCACGAGCAGCGGGGGATTGTGGCCGCCGTTCACGTAGCGGAGATCGCCGTTCACGGGGTTCAGGCTGCCCGCAAACAGGGTGGTGTAGCGGTTCCGGTCCCGCACATCGTTCATGCGGCGGTTCACCCGCTCGGCCAGGCGCCCCCAATCCTCCACCCGCCGATCCGCCATCGCCCGCAGGAGGGCGGACAGCTGGGTCATCATCAGCGAGGCCGGCAACCCCTTGCCTGAGATATCCCCCACGGCGATATGCAGGCGATCGCCCCCCAGCCCCTCGTCCCGGGCCAGCCAGAGATCGTACAGATCCCCTCCAACAGCCTGGTAGGGCAGGTTGGCCGCCGCGCATTCCCAGCCTTCGGGCTCGGGCAGGGTCTTGGGCAGCAGGCTCCGCTGGATGTTCCGCGCCAGGTCCAGATCCTTCTCCATGCGGTCGGCCTGGATGCGGGCCTCCCGCATCTCGAGGCTCGAGAGCTGGGAGGAGGTCAGGTTCAGCAGGGTCCGGAGGAAGACCAGATCATCCTCTGACAACTGGCCCACGGCCGGTTCCGCCACATAGGCGAAACCGTGGCTATGGGTCTGATCCACCAGTTCAAAGGCGTGAACCAGGCCCCGGGCCTGCACCACGTCGTGCAGCTGCTCCCCATTCAGCGACTCGGGGAGCGCCCCCAGGCCCTTGGCATGGAGCACCTGCCCCTGGGCATCGACCACCAGCAGGCGCATGATGCGGAACTCGCCCATGAGCGTGTTCGCCATGAGCCGCACCAGGTCGCTCTTGGTCTCCACCACCCCCAGGTTGCGGGTGAGCTCGAACACGGTGTTGAGCCGGGACAGCTGCAGCGCCAGGGCCTGGTTCTGGGAGCTTCGCACGGCCTCCGCCCGGCGCCAGGCCAGAAGGGGCGCGCTGATGGAAAGCAGCAGCGGGACGGAGTCCGGCAGGCTCTCCACGCGCAGGACGAGGTGTCCGTAGAGTTCCGCTCCGTAGGTCCAAGGCCGCACCTCCCAACCTTCGCCGGGGTGCGTGGGAAAGGCCGGCGCGGCCCCCCGCAGGAAGAGCCACTTCGCGCCATCCCACAACCCGCCCTGTCCAGCCTTGGCAATGCCCATGGCCGTGATCCCCACCAGGTGGACCAGGTCCTCTTCGCTGCCCTGCTCCGGAAAGGTCTCCAGGAAGTCGATGAGGGGCAGCAGTTCCTGGGGCCCCTCGGGGATCTTCAGCGCCAGCTGGCGAAGGCGGTCGAAGGGATTCGTCGGCATGGAGGTTGAACCCGCTAGGTTCAGCTGATCTTCTTGATCAGGCAGCACTCGTTGCGGCCAGAGGCTTCGTCGGCCTTGAACTGGACTTCATCCATGAACCGGCTCATGAGCAGCAAGCCCAGACCACCCTTGCGCGGATGCTTGATGTATTCCTTGGGATCCGGCAGCACCATCTGGTCGCTCTGCATGCCCTTCCCCGAGTGCAGGATATGAATCTCCAGGGCCTGCTCGGTGAAACGCAGCTCCAACTCCACGCTGTGCTCGCCCTCGCCGCCGTAGGCATGAAGGATCACGTTGGTTACCGCCTCATCGACGGCGATGCTCACCTTGGCCGCCGTGGAATCGTCAAGCCCCGCCACCAGTGAGGCACGCTTGGCGAGACCGGTCACGAGGTTCAGGTAGCGGGTCTGGCTCGGGATGATGAGCCGGAACTGGGCGTGGTCCATCTTGGCCGCCACGCTCAGCCTTTCCGCCCGGGCAGGGCCGCCGCCAAGGCCTGGTCTTCGTCCGCGAACACCCGGTAGAGCTGGGTGAAGCCGAGGGTGTCGAAGATGGCAAACACGTTGTCCTGGAGGTTGGACAGGAGGATATCCCCGCCATGTTCCCGCACCGTTTCAATCAGCCCCATGATGGCGCCCAGACCGGCCGAACTGATGTAATTGAGATCCTGGCAGTTGAGCAGAATCGTGTAGCGGCCATCCTGGACCAGGTTCTCCAGGGCCTCCTCGAAATCACGAACGGTATGGGCATTGATGAACCCGGCGGGAAGGACCACCGCCACATCACCCACCAGCCTCACCGCTATGGAAAGATCCGCCATCCGACGACTCCAAAGAACCTGGGCCATCGTATCGGCTCCAAGGATCAATTGCCAGCAGGCGGGAAACCACCGGGAATGGGATACCCTTGGCTCCAACCCTTCGCCGAGCCCCCCGATGAGCGATTTCCACCCCGCGGACCAACCCCAGATCGATGCCCTCCGGACACGATTGGAGGCGTGGGTCAACCGCCAGAACCAGACCCTCCTCGAAGCAGTGATGGCCACCTGGCAGAACGCCCTGGGCCGATCCCACCCCGATGACGCGATCCTCGCTCAGCTCCAGGAAGCCATGTCGTCGCCTGTGGGCTTCGCCGCTTCGAGTGCGCAGGAGGACCAGAATCTGGCCCCGGCTCTGGATCTGCTGGAGGGCGCGACCAGTCAGAGCGATCTGCTCAAGCGCCTGCTGGATGCTCTTTCTCCCCTGGTGGAACGGAGCGCCCTCTTCATCCTCAAACAGGGTTTGGCTTCGCTTTACGCCCATCGGGGCTTTGAAGCCGAAGCCCCGGCAAAAACCGGCGCCGTGGTGCCCCCCGAAGAACTCGAAGCCCTGATCCAGGGATCGACTCGGTCCCTCCGCCGCAAGGGCCCTGGTTACGCCGCCCTGGTCGCACCCATCAGTGGCTTCGAAGCCTCTGACGCTGCGATCTTCCCCCTCTGCCATAAGAAAAAGACCGTGGCGCTGGTGCTCGTGGATAGCGGCCTCCGGCAGAAGCTGGATCATCCGGAGCAGGCCCGTGCGCTGGTCCTGGTCGCCTCCGCCATGCTGGCTTCCCTGGCCGCGGGCAAGGAGGAGAAATCCCGCCCACAACCCGCCCATGAGTCCCAGCCCAGCGCCCCCACTCAGGTCGTGCCAGAACCCCTCGAACCCGTCGCCCACGCCGAACTCGATCCCAAAATCCGCGCCGCCGCAGAGCGCCTGGCCCGGGTGCTGGTGGGGGATGTGGAACTCTACTTCCCCGCCAAGGTCGCCCAGGCCCATACCCAGGGAAACCTCTACGGACACCTCCGGGATGAGCTCGAACGCAGCCGGGCCACCTTTGTGGAACGGTTCGGCGAGGAGGTGGAAATTCGATACCGTATTTTCACTACCACGATCATCCAACATCTATGCGATGGGGACGTCTCCAAGCTGGGTCCCGCCCCCTGGGCCTAGGATCAAAGCGACCCCGGGGTGACAACTTGGCCAGATTCTGGTAGAACCTTGTTCCTTTGGGTCTGAACGAGGATATGGCAATGGCGGATCTCGGCAAAAAGTTCACATGCTTCCAATGCGCGGCGAAGTTTTACGACTTCGGCAAGCCGGAGGCGCTCTGCCCCAAGTGTGGGGCCAACCAGAAATCCGCTCCCGCCAAGCCCAAGGCCGTGAAGAAGGAAAAGACCGTCCACGTGATCGAGGACGATTTCACGGCCGAGCCCGAGGCCGAGAACCTGGAAGAGACCTTCAGCGAAGGCGGTGTGGCCATCGAGCGGACCCGCGGAGAGGGCTTCGATCCGGGTGATCTGCGCATGGACGATTACGACGAGTAGCGAGAGGATCCAGCGTGGGTGAGCATCATGCCGGGGTGAATCCCGCCTTGCTTTTTCCGCTCATCGACAGACATACGCATCTGGAGGGTTCGCTCGATCCCGGCTGGGTTCACCTGGCATCGGACCGCCGGGGCCTGGCCTTACCCGCCAGCTTGCAATCGCTCTGGTCTGGCGCTGCGGTTCCGTTCGAGGGCTTCATCGAGGCCTTCCTGTTCGGCGCGGCCCTGCTGGATAGCCGTGAGGCTGTGCGCGAGGCGGCCCTGGCTGTGGCGCGGCGCACGCGACAAGCGGGTGGCGCGGGATTCGATCTCTGGGCGTCCCCCCATTTCCTCGTGGTCCATCGAAAGCAGATCACGCTCGACGCCTTCTGGCGCGGCCTGGAAGAAGGGCTGGCCGAGGCCCGGTCCTGGGGCCTCCACAGCTGCGTGGTGGTGGACGCCGTCAACCACTTCGGACCCAGCCACGGCCAGGCGGTGCTCGATCTGGTGCTGCCCGGCCTCCCACCCTTCGTGAAGGGCTTCTCCACCGGCGGCCTGGAGGGCTGCCCCTTCCGGGACTGGGCGCCCATCTTCGAGCGGGCCCGGGCCGCAGGTCTGCGCATCGCCGCCCACGCGGGGGAGAACGGGCCTGGATCGAATGTCCGCGAGGCGGTCCTGGAGGGGGATGTCTCCCGCATCGTCCATGGCCTCCGGGCCGATGACGCCACCCTGGAGCTGCTGGCGGAGCGGCGCATCCCCGTGGACGTGTGTCCCAGTTCCAACCGCGCCCTGGCGGCGGACGTGGATCCGCATCCTCTGCCCCGGATGCTGCGGGTCGGGGTGCGCTGCGCCCTGGGCACCGATGATCCCGGCGTCATCCCCTGCGACCTGGGCACCGAAGCCGCTGCCGCCCGGAGGATGGGTTTGGATGATGCCGCCTTGGCCACCCTCCAGCAGAATGGGGCCGAGGATGCCTGGTGCCTCCTGGGCGAAGATTCCCTTCCTTCGGCCCTTCAATCATCCGGCATGCCAGATTCCGGCCCTTCCAGGTAGACTGGGGGATTCGGTGCGCGCCCATAGCTCAGCTGGATAGAGCATCAGGCTTCGAACCTGAGGGTCGGGCGTTCGAGTCGCTCTGGGCGCACCACGGAAATGACAACTTGGCATCCTGCGAGCGTGGCGGAATTGGTAGACGCACTGGATTTAGGTTCCAG
>JANXYT010000264.1 GCA_025355915.1 Holophagaceae bacterium | reverse complement strand
ACGCCGCCCAGCCGCACCCCTGGCTACGTTGGCGGCCTCGAACGATGTCCCGCATCGCCCCTCGGCCTCCGCCTTGCCATGCGCGCGGCTGGGCAGCGTCGCGGCTCGCATCCACTTTGAAAACAGACCCTAGAACTCCAGATTCTCGGACATCCCCACACCCTGGAAGAGCACCTGCTCCCAGGACCTTCGGATTTCGCCCATCTGGGAGGCAATGACCTTCAGGCGGTCCACGTCCTCCTGCTTGCCCGCATCGAGGACTTCGCGCCCCCACCAGTCGTAGACCCGGATGAGATGGTCCACCAGCTCGCCGCCCTGTTCGTGGTTCAGGCGCCGGGTGAGCTCCTGGAGGATGGCGAGGACCCGCTTCAGGTGGTAATCCCTGATCATCGGGTCCTGGCGTCGGATGGCTTCTTCCGCCTACACCAGAAACCGCTGCCCACCCTCCAGCAGCAGCACAACGATGTGTTCAGGAATATCCACGGATTGAGCCAGGGCAGAGGGATCCAGGGAGTCGGGACTGGACATTACGATGCGACCTCCGGTCGAACGCTTCTGGCTGGATTGGGCTGAATGGATAGCGACTGCCCGCTCTGCGCCTGAGCACCCGGGGCCTCCCTCCCCCGCTAACCAACCCGGCCAGGTTCCTCGCGGGCTGACGCCCAAACGGGTGGCCACCCGTTTGCCCTGGGCCTGCGGCGGTTGCCCCGTCACCCGCTGGGTGGGAGGGTGATCGCTGATGTCGAGGAATGGGTTCATGGCCAGCCTTCCTTTTTTCGTTCGGCAGATTCCTGTCTAGCCTGAATCAATGTCTTGACCAGCTTGCAGGACAGGCATGGCCACACCATGAACGCTTCTCACACCGAAAGCTCTCTTCATTACCGTGGCAATTCCAGGTCTGAGTTATTGCGCACTGGCGCTGTAACCCTTAAGGGCTCGATCTCCACGGGCCTGCGCATCCAGCTCCAACTTGATGGCGTCACGCACGCCCATCAACAGCTCCGTACGGGCCTGGACGACCCCGCCCAACGCGTGAGCACGGACCACCAGATCCATCCACCCGAGGCCGTGTTCTGCCGCCGAAGAGGCGGCCTGGAACTCATTGTTCCATTCAGCGAGGTCAACCGGATCCGGCACCGCCGCGGGATCGCGCATCCAAGCTTCCATGCGCTCGAGGGCGGCGAGTACCTTCAAATCGCTCATCCAACCAGGTCTGCAGCGTGAAAACTGCTGGGGTTCCCCGTCGTCAATCGCTTTTGGTGTGATTGCTCCCATGCCTCGCGCATCTCCCCCATCTGGCGTGAAATCCGCTCGAGCCGAGCGATATTTAATTCCGCACCGGACGCAAGAATCTCTCTTCCCCACCAGTCATAGATCCGCATCAAATTGATCGCCAGATCTCCACCATCTTCATGGTTGAGCCGAAGGGTTAGTTCTTCGAGGATCGCAAGGACTTTATTCAGACTTAGGCCCTTCATTGCGTAGTCTTTGCGGCCCATGGCCTGGATGGCCAGGGAAAGGAATCGTTGACCCCCCTCAAGGAGCAGTGCCACCAGTTGCTCAGGCGATGCTCCCATCACCCGCTGAGTGAGGTACTGATCACTGGCTCGAGTGTACGGTGTCCCCACAATGCCTCCCGTTACTGTTTCGGCTGATTCTCACCAGACCTAAATCATCACAGTCCGGACAGACTCCGGCCTGCGGATTGCAACTGATTGACCGTCGCCTCCATCTGGGTGAACTGCGCCTTCAGAATCACCTTTCGGCGATCCAACCGCGTCTGCGCGGCATAGATCTGATTGGTGAGCACCTTGTTCTGGTCCGTGATGCTAGACAGGATGTTCTGAAAATTTCCGGTAGGTGAGACGAGATCGAGGGAAAGGTCCTGAACCGCCCGCCCCACGCCACGGCTAATCGTCAGGGTGCCACTCCCCATTCCTGTCACTGCAAGGCTCAGCCCTTCAAGCGGTGTTCCCGAAGCGCCACTCAAGACACCGTTGGTTCCCGAAAGAGCCATGCCATTGACCGTGCCTGTGACAGCGCCCCCAGCGGCGTACCCCGTGATATTAAAACTTACGGGGCCGGTCAGGGTCTTGCTCGTGCTGCTGGCCAGGGACACCACACCATTGGTGGATACCCCCGACAGGGCGAAGACCCGCTTGGCGGCAATGGGATCCTTATCCAGGGCCGCCTGGAAGGCGGTCACATCCAGGCTTAGGGTGCCGTCCCGATTGGTCTTGACGCCCAGATCAGCCGGGGAGTGAAACGCGGCAGAAGCCGACAGATCCTTGGGGGCACTTGTGAGCGCCGACCGGATGCTGGAAATGATCGCGCGCGCCGACGAGTCGTTATTAAGCGCCCCCCCCGATCCAGAGGCATCCTTGTAGGTCTTCAGCAACGCATTGAACTTGCTGATCACCTCTTGGATGGCGCTGGTGGTAGCGCTCTTGTCCTGGGCGACGGTAAGGCCGGTCGCGACGGTTTGCCCACCCTGCTTCAGGGTGAACGTGACACCCTCTGCAGCATCGGTCACCGTATTCGATTTTCGTGTGAGCAGGATGCCATTCACCGTGAATTTGGCATCCTGCGCCAGATCCGTTCCGCTGGACGCGAGCCCTCCAGTAATCAAGGTTGGCGTGGTTGGGTTGTCCAGGGTTCCGGCTGCAATCCCGAGGGTGTTCGTCGCGATTGGAGTGATCTCGGCGATCGTGACCTTGCCGCCCGTGTTGGTTCCGGTCCCCGTATCGTTGGCCGTCAGGATCAACTGATAGGGGTTGGACCCGCTGCCGGTGTTTACCACCGTGGCGGTCACGCCAAGGCCCTTGGCGCCGGTCACAGGATCCGCAATCCCAAGGGCGTTGATGGCGTCGCGCAGGGAGTAAAGCGTGTTGCTGTTGCTATCCAGGGATAGGGTCTTGACGACACCATCCGTCCCCTGGACGGCAAACTGGGCAGACGGACCGGCAAAGATCGCGGTGGTCGAAGGCTTTGCCACTGCCAAATTGGTGGGCACGGCCTCGAGGTTCAGGGTGCCGCTGCCGATCCCATTGACGGAAACGCTCAATCCATCCAGGGGCGATCCCACCGCGCCAGTCAGGGTGCCGTTTGTCCCCGTCAGGGTGTAATTGGTGCCTCCGACGGTGAACGTGCCCGACACGGCCCCACCAACGACACTGGCCGGGTCAATGGTGAAGCCCACCGCACCAGTCGTAGTCTTGGCAGTGGCTCCCGTAAAGGTCAACACGCCAGGATTCGTGGACGACCCCGTGTAAGAGAGGGTCGGTGATAGCCTTCCCTTGGACGCCGTCTGCGCAATCTTTAGGTCATAACTGCCGACTGCCGCCCCGGTAGCCGAGGCGGTGACGTAGGTGTTGTTGCTGTCGGTACTGGTGACGGACCGGGCATCAAAGCTGGAACTTCCGAGCGTCAATAAGCTGGAGGCCAGCGAGGAGAGATTGGTCTTGATGGCCTGCAGCGCTGTCGCACGCTGGGTGTTCCTGGTTTGGCGGTCTTGCATCCGCTGAAGGGGTTGGCCTTCTTGCTGGAGGATGGCATTCACGAGCTGATCCGTCTGCAGGCCGGTGGTCAGACCTTGGAAGCTAATGGGTGACGCCATGCAACACCTCCGCTTGCCAGGAAGGCTCAGCCCTCCTTGTCCATCAGTACACCCGAAGCGCCTTTCGAGGCATCGAGTTCCCGCAATTTACGCGCCATCACCAGAAATTCTTCAGAAGGAACCTGGCGGATCACTTCTTTGGTTCGAGCATCGACAATTTTGAAATACATGCGGCCACTGCTCTCATCCACTTGAAACTGCAGGTCCGACTGCGCTTGCTGGAAGTAATCCTTGACCGCCTTCGCAGCGGTGTCGAGAGCATTGGTTGATACTTCTGACTGCCGAACTTCCGGGCCTTTGGGCGCGGTGTCGGCGGGCTTGGCAACACGTGGGCTTTCCTGAGCCAACGACGGCTTGATGGCCATCAGAGGCATCAATGGTAGGCCCGGTGCCAAGCTACCCATGGGGCTTACTTGATCGGCCATGACATCGCTCCTCACCAAGAAATCGGGAGGGCAGGCAAAGCCCACCCTCCCGGAAGCCTAGAGAACCCTACTACCGGAGAAGGGAGAGGATCGACTGGCCAGCCTGATTGGCCTGGCTCAGGGCATTGATGCCGGACTGGTTCAGAATCTGGAACTTGGAGAGGTTCACCACTTCTTCGCCGATGTTGGCATCCATGATCTGGCTCATCTGGGCAGTCTGGTTTTCCACCTGAATGCCCAAGGCGTTGCCATAGCTGGTCAGGGACTGCATGGCAGCACCAAGGCCACCACGAAGAGAAGAGATCTGACCCAGCATCGTCGTAGCACTGCTGGCAATAGGAGTATCTGCCACGAGTGTGGTGGCAGCTGATACGGGCACTGTGGCAGTAAACGTTTTGACGCCAAAGCTACCCGCCGACACGGATGCGAGGGTCGCCGAGGTCTGCACAGTCGAACCAGCGAAGGAAGCCTGGGTCATAAGTGCCGTCACGGTGGTTTGAATGGTGTTCCACTCGTCCTTGACCGCCTGGTTGGTCGAAGCACCATTGGTGGAAGCGATTTCAACGCCCCGCTGCAGCAGGTTGGTGACTTCTTCCATCAAACCGTCCTGCGTCTGCAGGCTGGAGAGCGCATCGTTCACGTTGCGGCGGCCTTGGCCGTCGCTCTTGATCCCGGATGCGTAGGTGTTGGCCGTGGCGAGACCGGCTGCGTCATCGGAAGCGCGATTGATGCGCTTGCCGCTGGTGAGGCGCTCGATGGTCTTGTTCAGGCCGGTGTTGGTGATACCCAACTGACGGGTGGCACCGAGGGCAGAAACGTTATTGAGAATAGAAGCCATGGCATCCTCCGTGATGCGTAGGGCAGCATCCGTGCTGCCCGGGTTTGGCGAGGGAATCCCTCGACCTTTCCTGTTTCGGACGCTTGATCCGAATCCTTTAACTTTTTTTCTTGGCTGCCGCTAAGTCCCGGCAAAGCTTATGATTCCCGACATGGTTACCCTTTCCCTGGCCATGATCGTCAAGAATGAAGCGGCGAATCTGCCGCGATGTCTGGCCTCCCTGCGGGGACTGGTGGATGAGATGGTGGTGGTGGACACAGGTTCCACCGATGACACCGTGGCCATCGCGGAATCCTATGGTGCTCGCCTGGGGCACTTTACGTGGTGTGACGATTTTGCGGCGGCCCGCAACGAATGCCTGGGTCTCTGCACGGGCGACTGGGTGGTGGTCCTCGATGCGGATGAGGCCATCGATACGCTGGACCATGCTCGAATCCGCCAAGCCATTGCCAGGGCACCCTTCCTGGCCTTCAACCTGACCATCCGGAACTACTATCTTGACGGCGGAGCCGCGACCTTCGACCACACGGCCATGCGCAACTCATCATCTTTTTCAGAGGGCGCCTCCTTCAGCCATTGTTCTGATGTGTCCGCGCTCCGGCTTTGCCGCCGCTATCCCGACCTGCGCTTCGAGGGTCGAATTCATGAAATGCTCACGCCCTATTTTGAGGCCAAAAGGGTGCCCGTGGGCCGTCTGGAGGCCGTGATTCATCACTATGGCAAGGTAGATCTGGCGCGCGAAGAAGCCAAGAAGGCCTACTACCTTCGGCTTACCGAAGAGGAAGCCACCGCCCACCCGGGTGATACCCAACGCCTGTTCAACTTCATGTCCCAGGCCCAGGTCGCCGGGGAATGGGACAAAGCCTTGGCAGCGGCCGAGGCCTACATGCAGCTGGTCCAAGTCACGCCGGTGGCGGTGCTCCTCACGGCTGCCATGGCCCATCAACAGGGGGGACGGCATGACGCTGCCCTGGACCAGCTACAGGCCATTCTGAAGAAACATCCCAACCACACCCTCGCCCTCAACCAGGTGCCCATCTCATTGGCTTTCTTGGGGCGAATCGACGAATCCTTGGCGGCTCTTGAAAAGGCCATCGCCCTGGAACCTGGATTCACAACCTCGTATCTCACCCTGGCGGAGATCCTCGGCCAATTGGGCCGATTCGACGAGGCTCGCGATGCCCTTCGCAGGGGCATCGCGTTCAATCCCGAGGAAGAGCGCCTGCGGCAGATTCTGGTGACACTGGATATCCAACACGGACGAGAAGCCATGGCAGTCTCCGATGCCTGGGAGGCGATCCGAGCGATCCCTTCGGGGGGCCGCGGCCATTGGCATGCCCTGGTGGCGGCCTATTTTTTGAACGATGGAAAGGCCGCCCATGCCCGGTCTGTTCTCAACCTGGGGCTTCTGGCCTTTCCGGGCCACGAAAGACTGCAGCACCTCTCTGATAAGGCGTCTGAGGCATGATCAACCTTTCCCTCGCCATGATCGTGCGTAACGAGGAAGCACGCCTACGGAACTGCCTGGCTTCCGTTGCGCATCTCGTCGATGAAATCATCGTGGTGGATACCGGTTCCACCGACAACACCGTGCCCATCGCAACCTCATTCGGGGCCCACATCGGCCATTTTCCATGGGTCGACGACTTCGCTGCTGCTCGG
>JANXYT010000231.1 GCA_025355915.1 Holophagaceae bacterium | reverse complement strand
GCCCATCGAGTGAGTCAGCACCAGAGGCAAAAAAAGGATGCGGCGCGAAGCGCCGCCTCATGAAGCAGTACCTCCCGTCTCCAGTCTCCGGACTCCAGCCTGCCAAAAGTCCATCTCGTACATTGGAAACAAAGGAGCAGTATGGCCGATTGATCCTTGAAGAAATAGGCTGATCCTGGGTTTTTGGGGTCGCTACACTCACCTTGGTCCTGAAGGACTGATGTCATTCTCACGACCCCGCGATGGCCTGGCCCTCGTGGGGTTTTTGCAGGGGTTGAATTCTGGTCCGGGGGGACCGCCTGTTCGCTGCGCTCACGAAGTCCCCCCGGAGCCCCCACCTCGAAGCCAGGCCAAGCCTGGCGTCTCGGTCTGACAACTGAAGGAGGCACATGCGCGCGCACCTGATCCTGAAGGACGGGACCATCTTCCGGGGACGGGCGCCGTTGGGGTTCGGCGGTGGCGGCGAGGCGGTATTCACCACGGCCATGGCGGGCTACCAGGAGATCCTCACGGACCCAAGCTTCGCCGGGCAGATGGTCTGCATGACCTTCCCCGAGCAGGGCATCTACGGCATCCACGCCGACCTCAATGAGGGCACCAGGCCCTGGGCCACGGGCCTGCTCTGCCGGCGCCTGACCTTCGCCCCCGATCACACGCGGTCCGAGGGGGATCTGCCGGGGTGGCTCAAGCGCCACCACATCCCCGTGATGACCGACCTCGATACGCGGGCGCTGACGCAGCACCTGCGCGACCAGGGCGCCCAGCCCTCCCTCATCTGGACCGAGGGTGATGGCAGCCTTGAAGCCGGTGTGGCGAAAGCGAAGGCGCTGCCGGACATGACCGGCCAGGCCCTCTGTGCTGACGTGAGCTGCAAGGACCGTTATGAGTTGAACCCCGGCGGCGCATTCCGGGTGGCCGTGCTGGACGGCGGCATCAAGCTGAGCATCCTGAACCAGCTGGTGGGTACGGGCCTGCACCTGGAAGTCTTCCCCTGGGACGCGCCTGCCACGGAGCTGGCAGACAAGCGCTTCCACGGTTTGTTCTTGAGCAACGGTCCCGGTGATCCCGCGGCTCTTCCGGGCATGCAAGCGGAGGTCGAGGCCTGCATCGGCAAACTTCCCATTTTCGGCATCTGCCTGGGCCACCAGCTGCTGGGACAGGCCTTCGGGGGGCGGACCTTCAAGCTGAAGTTTGGCCACCGGGGCGCCAACCAGCCGGTGCACGACCTGATGACGGGCCGCATCGAGATCACGGCCCAGAACCACGGGTTTGCCGTGGACGAGGCCAGCCTGCCGAAGGAGGTGGAGGTCACCCACCGCCACCTCAGCGATGGCACCGTCGAAGGATTTCGCCACACGAAACTTCCGATCTTCTCGTTGCAACATCACCCCGAGGCCTCACCTGGTCCGCATGATGCGCATCCCGCGTTCAAGCGGTTCGTCGAACTCATGGAAACATTTCACAAATGACTGAATTGAAACCGCAGATGTCGCAGGTTGCGCAGATGAAGACTGCCGATTCCATATCTGCGTCATCTGCGACATCTGCGGTTAAATACGAGGTTTCCTGATGCCTAAGCGAACGGATTTGAAAAGTGTGCTGGTGCTCGGTTCTGGCCCGATCCAGATCGGGCAGGCCTGTGAGTTTGACTACTCGGGGACGCAGGCGCTGAAGGCCCTGCGGGAGGAAGGCATCCGGACCATCCTGCTCAACTCCAACCCGGCCTCGATCATGACGGACCCCAGCCGGGCCGACGCCACCTACATCGAGCCCCTGACGTTGTCCGTGCTGGAAAAGGTCATCGAGGCTGAAAGGCCCGACGCCATCCTGCCGACCGTGGGCGGTCAGACGGCGCTCAACCTGGCCATGGAGGCCCACCAGAGCGGGCTGCTGGAACGCACGGGGGTCACGCTCATCGGCGCGCAGCCCGAAGCCATCAACCGCGGCGAGGACCGCCAGCTCTTCAAGGCCCTTATGGACGATCTGGGTCTGGAGACCTGCCGCGGCGGCTTCGCCCACAACATGAGCGAAGCTCGCGACCTGCTCAAGCTCACGGGCTTTCCCTCCATCATCCGCCCCAGCTTCACCCTGGGCGGCAGCGGTGGCGGCATCGCCTACAACGTGGACGAGTTCGAGACCATCGTGGCCCGGGGCCTGGACCTGAGCCCCACCAAGCAGGTGCTCATCGAGGAGAGCATCCTGGGCTGGAAAGAGTTCGAGCTGGAGGTGGTGCGCGACCTCGACGACAACGTGGAGGTGATCTGCTCCATCGAGAACCTCGATCCCATGGGCGTCCACACCGGCGACAGCATCACGGTGGCGCCTGCGCTCACCCTCACGGATCCCGAGTACCAGCGCATGCGGGACGCGGCCATCGCCGTCATCCGCGCCGTGGGCGTGGAAACCGGCGGATCCAACATCCAGTTCGCCCTGGAACCCGAGACCAGCCGCATCATCGTCATCGAGATGAACCCCCGCGTGAGCCGCAGCTCCGCGCTGGCCTCCAAGGCCACGGGCTTCCCCATCGCCTGGGTGGCCACCAAACTCGCGCTGGGCTACCGGCTGTGGGAACTGCCCAACGCCATCACCCGCATGACCAAGGCCGCCTTCGAGCCCGTGCTGGACTACGTGGTGGTGAAGATGCCGCGCTTCACCTTCGAGAAGTTCCCCCAGGCGGACCAGGTGCTGGGCACGCAGATGAAGAGCGTGGGGGAAGTCATGGCCATCGGCCGCAGCTTCCAGGAGGCCCTGCAGAAGGCGGTGCGCTCGCTGGAGGAGGGCCACCACGGCCTCTCCGGCTCCCTGGAGGGCAAGCTCGACCTGGGCCGCCTCAAGGAGCACCTGCTCATCCCCGGTCCCCAGCGTCTCTTCTGGGTCTACCACGGGCTGAAGGCCGGGCACAGCGTGGAGGAACTGCACCGTCTCACGAAGATCACGCCCTGGTTCCTGCGCGAGATCGAGGAGATCGTGGTGCTGGAGGGCCGTCTCCGCAGCTTTCCCGTGGACCGCCTGCCCGAGGAACTGTTGGAGAAAGCCAAGCGCGCCGGGTTTGCGGACGCGCAGATCGCCGTGTTCTGCTCGGGGACGGAAGCTGAAGTCGCTGCGCGCCGCGCCTCGCTGGGCTTGCATCCTGCCTACAAGCGGGTGGACACCTGCGCCGGCGAGTTCCAGGCCGAGACGCCCTACCTCTACGGCACCTGGGAGGCCGGAGCAGTAGCGGAGGCCCACGGAGCGGAGCTCCGCCCGGAGGGTAGCGCACAGGAGGTGCGCTATGTGCAGTTCAGCGAAGCCGAACCGACCGACCGCCCCAAGGCCATCGTGCTGGGCAGCGGCCCCAACCGCATCGGCCAGGGCGTGGAGTTCGACTGCTGCTGCGTGCAGGCGGTGGAGGCCATCCGCGCCAGCGGGGTGGAGGCCATCCTCATCAACTGCAACCCCGAGACCGTCAGCACCGATTTCGATACGAGCGACCGGCTCTACTTCGAACCCCTCACCTACGAGCATGTGAAGGCGGTGGTGGATCGCGAGGCCGCGGGTGGCAAGCTGCTGGGCGTTTTCGCCCAGTTTGGTGGCCAGACGCCGCTGAAGCTGGCGGGGCCCCTGGATGCCGCGGGCGTGAAGCTACTGGGCACGCCCCTGAACGCCATCCTGGATGCCGAGGATCGCGAGCGCTTCGGCCAGGCCCTCAAGCGCCTGAACATTCCCGCGCCCCAATGGGGCATGGCCACCAGCTTCGAGCAGGCCCGGGAGGTGGCGAGGCGCCTCGATTATCCCGTGATGGTGCGGCCCAGCTTTGTGCTGGGGGGCCGGGCCATGGCCGTGGTTTTCGATGATGCGGGCCTGGAGAAGTACATGCGCGAGGCTGTGGCCGTGAGCAACGACCAGCCGGTGCTGCTGGACCGCTT
>JANXYT010000205.1 GCA_025355915.1 Holophagaceae bacterium | reverse complement strand
CGGCTCCATCATGAGAAGCGTTGCCATGCACGGGCTGGGTTCCGTGGCCCTGAAGCGGACCTTCCTGCTCACGCTGCTGCTTCCGTGCGCCCTGGTCGCTCCCCTGGTGGCGGCCGTCAGCTGCGAATTGAACTATCCCGCCAGCGATGTGGCCAGGCTCTTCCCGGAGTCCACCAGCTTCAAGACCATCTACTTCTCCTTTGCCAGTCGGGGAGGCGCGCCCCTGCTCAGGAAGGTCGAAGCGCGGCTGGGGGGACTGCCCGCGCTCTACGCGCCCCTGGATGTGCCCTACGTGGTCTACGAAATCTACAAAGGGACCAAGAAGATCGGCTACATCCATGGGGTGAACCAGAAGGGCCAGTTCGGTGTGCTTGAGGTGTTTGTTTCACTGGATCTGGAGGGCAGGATCAAGGCGTTCTACCTCCAGCGGGTGGCCGGCCCGTGGGCGAACAAGTTCACCTCCAGCAAGTTCGGCGCCCAGTTTGTCGGCCTGGTCCTGAAGGATTTTGAACCGTTCAACCTGCTCACCGGCAAAGGTTCCGGCAAGGTGGCGGTCATCGCCAATCCGGCTCCCGAAGCCGTGACCGATTTCTTCGGTCTGCTGCGGGCGGTGAACAAGAACCTGGTCTTGATGGATGAATTCTTCTACTCCGCCGACAGGGCCAAGCCATGATCAGCAAGTTCCAGATTGCCTACAAGAACCTCCTGCGGAAGAAGGCGCGCACCTTCCTCACCCTGGTGGGCATCATCCTTTCATCCTGGGTGCTGGTGAGCCTGCTTGGCTTCAACCGCGGCTATGAGTCCGCGCTGAACCGCGACATCGACAACATGGGCTACCAGATCATGGTCATGGCCAAGGGCTGCCCCTATGAGGCCGCGACGATGATGCTGCAGGGTGGTGCGGGGCTCCGCTACATCGAACAGGATGTGGTGAAATCCATCGAGACCAAGCCGGAAGTGGACGCGGTTACCCCCATCCTGATGCAGGCCTTTTTTGATCCCAACAAGGGGGATGGTGGCGGCATTGCCGGGTACTATGGCGTCGATATCACCACCTTCCCCGCCATGAAACCCTTCCTGCGTTTTCTCAAAGGGGGCTGGCCCCGCGATGAAACGGCAGCCGAGGCGGTCATGGGCTACGAGGCCGCCGAACTGGAGCAGCGGGAGGTGGGGGACCTGATCATCGTTCCCGAAAAGAACGTCCAGCTCCGGGTCGTGGGAATCCTGGAGCGGACCGGGACCCAGGATGATGGGACCATCTTCGTTCCCCTCCGGACGCTCCAGCGGATATCGGGCCTCGACAAGATCACCACCATCGGCATCAAGGTGAAAAAGGACGCAGACATCCCGAAGCTGGAAGCAGCGCTCTACCAGCTGCCGGACATGCAGGTGGTCAGCTTCAGCCAGGTGAAACAGACGATCATGAAGCTCATTGCCACCGCGCGGGTGATGGTCCTGTCCATCGCCATCATCGCCCTGCTCATCGCCATGGTGGGAGTGGTGAATACCGTGCTGATGTCCGTGCTGGAACGCAAGCACGAAATAGGCATCCTGAAGACCATGGGGGCCATGCCCAGCGACATTTTCCGCCTGGTCTGGACCGAGACCCTCATCCTGTGCGCCAGTGGCGGCGTGGCGGGCATCGGACTGGCCTTGGGCTTCGCCCGGCTCTCCGACCTCCTGGTTCGCAGCGTCCTTCCCTACGCACCGGGCGGGAAACTCGTGGCCATCGATCTCAAGCTGGCCTCCCTGACCCTGCTGATCATCGTGGCTGTGGGACTGATCAGTGGCATGTACCCGGCATGGAAAGCCGGCAGGGTCCGCCCCCTGGACTCGATCCGAGGTGAGGGATGAAGGCCCAGAATGGACTCTCTCTGGAAGCACGGGGCCTCACCCGAATCTACGGCCGCGGCAGTGAGCAGATCCGGGCCCTGGACGGGGTCTCCCTGCTCATCCGCAAGGGCGAGTTCGTATCCTTCATGGGACCCTCCGGATCGGGAAAGACCACGCTGGTGAACCTGCTCGGCTGTCTCGACAACCCCACGTCTGGGGAATTGGACCTGGCCGGCAAGAGCATCTTCGATGGCGGCAAGGCCCTGGGAGAGCGGGAACTGACCCGCATCCGCCGGGAGGTTTTCGGGTACATCTTCCAGAATTTCTACTTGATCCCCACCCTCACCGTCCGTGAGAACGTGGCCCTGCCCCTCGCCTTCTACCGCAAGCCGGGCGCCGAAGGAGAGGTGGAACGACTCCTGGGAATGCTGGGCCTGGAGCACCGGATGAACCACCTGCCCGGGCAGATCTCCGGCGGCGAGATGCAGCGGGTGGCCATCGCCCGGGCCCTCGTCAACCGGCCCGAGATCCTGCTGGCGGATGAGCCCACGGGCAACCTGGATACGAAGCGCACCGAGGAGATCGGCGTGATCCTGCAGGAGCTCAACCGGAACGAGGGACTCACCATCGTCATGGTCACGCACAACCCGGACCTTGGCCGGCTGGGTGGCCGCCACATCGAGATCCGTGACGGACAGGCGTACGAGCTGGGCTGACCCGGAGCGGACAGCCGGGACGAGTGGGAGGCTGAGCGGCGGCGTCTGTCCCTGGCCTGGGCTGACGATGCCATCACGGCGGTTCTCCGATAGGGTGGAGACATGACCTGGAAGCGCGGACCCCGGACCTGGCTGGCCATTGCGGGCGTGCTGCTGCTATGGGCGTCCGCCTTCGCGGGCATCCGGGCCGGCATGCGGCTCACTCCGGCGGGAGTCATCGGCACCGGCGGCTATGGACCCGGTGAGCTGGCGCTGCTGCGCTTTGGAACGGCTTCCATCGTCCTGGCCTTGTTTGCCCTGACCAAGCGCATGCGCCGGCCGGAGCATGCCGACCTGCCGCGCATCGGCCTTGCTGGGCTCCTGGGCATCAGCATCTACCATGTCGCCCTGAATTTCGGGGAAGTGACCGTCAATGCCGGCGCCGCCTCAATGCTCATCTCCGCCGGGCCCGTGTTCACGGCCCTGCTTTCGGCGCTGTTCCTGCATGAGCGCCTGACCCGGATCGGTTGGGGCGGCATCCTGCTGGCCTTTGCGGGCGTCACGTTGATCGCCCTCAGTGGCGGCCAGGGGCTGCACTTCACGCCCGGGTCCCTGCTCATCCTGCTGGCCGCCGCCGTCGCGGCCGCCTTTTCCATCCTGTCGAAGCAGAGCCTCCGGCGCTACACCGCCCTCGAATTCACCAGCTACTCCATCTGGGCGGGCACGCTGCCCCTGTTCATCTTCCTGCCTGGATTGATCCGCCAGGCCCCCGTGGCCGCCCTGCCCGCCACCTTCGCCGTGATCTACCTGGGCATCTTCCCCGCAGCCGTCGCCTACGTTCTGTGGAACTACGCCCTCTCCCGGATGCCCGCCTCCCTGCTGTCGAGCTTCCTCTACCTGACCCCGGTCATCGCCATCTTCATCGCCTGGGTGTGGCTGGGCGAGGTCCCCGCCCTGCTCACGATCCTGGGCGGCGCCATCGCCATCGTCGGCGTGGTCCTCGTGCAGACGAAG
>JANXYT010000200.1 GCA_025355915.1 Holophagaceae bacterium | reverse complement strand
CGCGCAGGCCCTCTTCGGAATACGCCCAGCCTTCCTCGGCGCGACCGGGCGCCCACATCACGTTGGCGCCGATGCCGTACGGCCCCCAGTTGTAGCTGATCCAGGGCACGCGGCTCACGACGACCACGTCGCCCTGGCGGCCGTGGCCGAGGGCGAGCATGGCCTGATAGGCCTTCTGCAGGCCGTCGCGCCCACCCTGCGTCCCGATGACGTTGGCCGTGCCCCAGCCCGTGTCCGGCGCCAGCTTCCAATAGGTTTCAGCCACGATCTTGCGGTAGGCATCCGTGCCGAAGGGCATGTCGTAGGCGGTGCCGTGCTGCTTCTGCAACTCGAAGGCGCGGTCCAGCAGGGCCTCGGGCACGCCGGGCAGCGACGCGCCACCATCGCCCTGGCTGGCATCGAAGACCGGCACACCGGGTTGCTTCCCCTGGAATACCTTGAGCGACTTGTTGATGAGGAACATGCGCGAGGCCGGAATCGGCGCCAACCGTTTCAAGTGATCGCTCACCGGCACAAGGTTCGCCTCAGGTACGGCGAAGGCAGGGGTCTCGGGAGAGAGCAGGTTGGACACGGTACCTCCCAGTGAGAAGTGCGCCGATATGAAAATGTCGCCCCTGCGGCAACCCCGGGGGCGACAAGCATTGGTTAAGGCTACCAGTTCTCACCATGTGCTCAAACCTATAGAACTTATGAATTGATAACCGATCCTTATGTGATGTCCGTGTGCTTGAAGGGTTTCGCGGAAGGCCCGGTGTAGTCCTCCACCCGTTGGCCCGAACCCCGAAGCAGGTAGCGATAGCTGAGCAGGCCTTCGAGCCCGACGGGCCCTCGTGCATGGATGCGCCCGGTGCTGATGCCGACCTCGGCCCCGAACCCGTACCGGAAACCATCGGCGAAGCGGGTGGAAGCATTGTGAAAGACGCCGGCCGCATCCACCTCATCGAGGAATCTTCTGGCGGCAATGGCGTCCTCCGTCACGATGGCTTCCGTGTGGCCGCTGCCATGGGCGCGGATGTGGCCCAGGGCAGCGTCGAGATCTGCCACCACCTTCAGGGCCAGGATGGGCGCGCCGTACTCCGCGTCCCAATCGGCCTCGGTGGCTTTCACCAGCGATGGGACAAGGGCCACACAGGCCGGGCAGCCGCGCAGCTCGACTCCCCGGGGGACGAGATCCGCCACCAGGGCCGGCAGCAGGCGAGCTGTGGCCTGCCGATGGATCAGCACCGTCTCCACCGCGTTGCAAGCTGACGGATACTGCAGCTTGGAATCCCGCACCAGGGTCACGGCCATGGCGGTGTTCGCGGCTTCATCGAGATACATGTGGCAGACCCCGTCGGCGTGCCCCAGCACGGGAATGCGGGTGGAAGCCTGGATGCTTTGCACCAGGGCGTTGGAGCCGCGGGGGATCACCAGATCCACCAGGTCGGGGCGCTGCAGCAGCGCCGTGACGGCCGCCCGGTCCGGCAGGCCCTGGACCGCCCCTTCCGGCAGCCCCGATTCCCGCAGCGCGCGCTGAACCACGGCCAGCAGCGCGGTGTTGGAGCCGCGGGCCTCGCTGCCGCCCTTGAGCAGCACCGCGTTGCCGCTTTTCAGGGCCAGGGCGCTGATCTGGATCAAGGCATCCGGGCGGGATTCGAACACGACGCACAGGACGCCCAGGGGACAGGCCACGCGGGTGAGTTCGAGGCCGTCATCCAGGAGGCGGCGCAGCTGCACCCGGTGCAGGGGATCCGGAAGGGCCGCCACCACGCGGACTCCCTGGGCCATGGCGGCCAGCTTGGGCGCATCCAGTTCCAACCGTTGGCGGGTGGCTGCGTCGAGGGTGTCGCCGGCCACGCGGACATCTTCCGCATTGGCGGCGAGGATGGCGGATTCGTTGCGTTCCAGCTCGTCCGCTAACCGGAGGAGGACAGCCGAACGGAGTTCCGAAGAGGTGGTCGCCAGGCGGCGCGAGGCGTTCCGCGCGGCCTGCGCCATGGTCTGGATCTGGAGGGGGCTGAAGGGTTCTGCGGTCATGACTGGACTCCCTTGGGGGTGGCCAGGAAGAGGGTGCCGACGGGTTCACCCGCCAGGATCCGCTCCAGAACCTGGACCACCAGGCCCGAGGCCAGCACCACGGGCACGCCCGCCTGGGTGGCGACCCGGGCCGCCTCGACCTTGCTGACCATGCCGCCCCGCCCGCGCTCCGAAGTGCCCTCGAAGCTGACGGGGAGGTCGGCCCCGTAGGGGACTTCAGCCAGAGGGGTCGCATCCGGGAACTGTCCCGGGTTGCGGGTATGCAGGGCCGTCACGTCCGAGAGGATGATCAGCAGATCCGCCTCCAGATGGGTGGCGACCAGGGCCGACAGATGGTCGTTGTCGCTGAAGATTGGAGTGTGGCCCGGGGAGGGACGCTCCAATTCCAGGGTGGAGACCGTGTCGTTCTCGTTGAGCACGGGAATGGCGCCCAGTTCCAGCAGGGTTTCCAGCGTGCGCTTGAGGTTGGCGTGGCGGATGGGATCCGCGAAATCGTCTTCGGTGAGCAACACCTGGGCCGCGCACAGGCCCATGCGGGCAAAGCCCTCCTGATAGATGGCCATGAGCTGGCCCTGTCCGGCCGCAGCGCAGGCCTGCTTCTGCGACAGCCCTTCCGGCTGGATGCCGAGTTGGCGGGCGCCGAGCCCCACGGCGCCGGAGGATACCAGCAGGGGCTGGGCGCCTCGATGGCGGAGGGTGGCCACGGTTTCCATGAGGCCGTACAGGCGGCTCAGGGCCGGCCTGCCTTCGGCGTCCACCACCACCTGGGTTCCGAGTTTCACGACGATACGCTGCGCCGAACCGAGGTCAGAGCGCTGGCTGATCGGCGTCGTTGCTCCGGCAGTCGCGGTGGTTCTGGGTGCTGCGTTCATGGGGCCTCAAAAACAAAAACCCCCGAGCCTTGGCGGTCGGGGGTGGGAATCGGGAAACCTGCAGCTAGATCAGACTCCGTCCCACCCAGTCACCGGGATGGTGTGGCTAGGGCGCTGGATGAGATTCAGGGGGGCGGTCATGGTGCCGCAAGTGTGCGAGAGAAACCGCGGTGATGCAAGGCTCTCCTGGGACAGGCCTGGGATGCGGGCAGAAGGTCGACTAACCTCAGAGACTGTCCCAAAAATCCACCTGGCAGCCACTACCCATGTCAAGGAGTCATCGGCTTGAAACGCACCCAGGAAACCGTTCCGGGATTGGGGAAATCCCCTCATGCTGCCTGGGCCGTGAGTCCCTTGGACTGGCGGTTGGTGGGGCTCCTGGCGGGCCTCAAGCTGCTGCTCCATCTGCTCACCAGCAACGTCTACGGCTTCTTCCGGGACGAGCTGTATTTCCTGGATTGCGCGCGCCACATGGGCTGGGGCTATGTGGATGACGCGCCCCTGATTGCCCTTTACGCGAAAGGCTCCCTATTGCTGGGCGGTTCCCTGCCTGCGGTGCGCCTGCTGCCCGCCCTGGCGGGGGCAGCCAAGGTGGCCCTGAGCATGGCCATGGCGCGCCAGATGGGCGGCGGCCGCTTCGCTCAGGGGCTTGCGGGACTCTGCGTGCTGGGCGTGCCTGTCTACCTCGGCATGGATAGTATTTTGTGTGTCGGCGCCTTCGAGCCGCTGTTCTGGATGGGTTGTGTCTATGCGCTGATCGAGTTCGTGCGCACGGGCAACCCCAGGTGGTGGATCTGGTTCGGCGTTCTGGCGGGGCTTGGGCTGGAGAACAAATACGCCATGTTGGTCTTCGGGCTGGCGGCGCTCATCGCCATCGTCCTGACGCCCCTTCGGCAGGCATTCCGGAAGCCCTGGATCTGGGTCGGCGGCTTCATCGCACTGCTGATTTTCCTGCCGGCCCTCTTGTGGCAGATACGGCATGGCTACCCGCTGCTGGAGGACATGGCAAACATCCGGCGCATGGGCAAGAACGTGGTGCTGGGTCCATGGGCCTTCATCCGCCAGCAGATCCAGATTCTGAATCCGCTGCTGTTTCCCATCTGGTCCGCGGGGCTCTGCTCCCTGCTGTTCGGCCGCCAGTCGCGGCTCCGGGTGCTGGGTTTCCTCTACCTGGGGATGTTGGCGCTGATGATCGCCCTCCAGGCCAAGGACTACTACCTGGCGGCCATCTACCCCATGTTGTTCGCGGCCGGTGCCGTCGCCGTGGAGGATTGGTCGGAGCTGCGGGCCTGGACCCGCGGCCGTGTGTGGCCCAAGGCGGCGCTTCTGGCCGCTATTGTGGCTGTGACCGCGATCCTCGTTCCCGCCCTGCTCCCCTTCTTGTCCCCGAACAAGTTGCTGGCCTACCAGCAGGCCATTGGGTTGAAGCCCGCCAAGCTGGAAGTGCGCCACGAAGGCCCCTTGGACCAGCGCCTGGGTGACCAGTTCGGCTGGCCGGAGCTCGTGGATGAGGTGGCCGTGATCTATCAGGCCCTGCCGCCTGAGGAGCGCGCGAATACGGCCATCTATGCCGAGAACTACGGCGAGGCCGGAGCCATCAATC
>JANXYT010000109.1 GCA_025355915.1 Holophagaceae bacterium | reverse complement strand
AGGCCGCCTGGAAGGCCGCCAACGCCACCCTGCAGTCGGAGTTTCCGGACACGCGGCAGGCCAAATCGGCGAAGGAACTCCTCGATAGCGAGCAGAAGACGGGCATCGGCCGTCCCGCCCCGGCCTTCACCCTGAAGGCCTTGAACAATCCGAAAACGACCTACACGCTGGAGAGCTTCAAGGGCCGCTATGTGCTGCTGGATTTCTGGGCCACCTGGTGCCCGCCCTGCCGCGCGGAAATGCCGATCATGCACGCGGCCTGGGCCAAGTTCAAAGGCCAGCCCTTCGACATCCTGTCCCTCTCCTTCGATCGGAAGGTCGAGCACATCGCCCCCTACCGGGCCCAGGCCGCCACGCCCATGCCCTGGAAGCACGCGTTCATCGAGGGCGGCTTCCAGAATCCCGTGAGCGAAGCCTACGGAGTAAAGGGCATCCCCAAACCCTTGCTCATCGGACCCGACGGGAAGATCGTGGCCAGCGGGGCGCAGCTGCGGGGCAAGAACCTGGAGCGGACGCTGGAGACGTTCCTGGGCAAGTGAGCACTCGGCTGAATTCGCTGCGCGAATTCAGCTAGAAAACGGGCCCGCCTTCGCGGGCCCGTTTTCATTTACCTTCCAGCCACGCCTTCATGGTTTCGGGTTTCTGGAAGCCCAGGATCCGCCGCAGTTCCCGGCCCTCGGCGTCCAGCAGGATGACCGTGGGGTAGCTGCGGATCTGCAGCTTTGCGGCCAGATCCTTGCGCCGGGCATCGGTGTCGATGCGGATGGCCACAGCGTTCTGGGCGATCCATTGCTTCACCGAAGCATCGGGCCAGGTCTTTTCGTCCAGCTCCTTGCACTGGGCGCACCAGTCGGCGTAGATGTCCACCAGCACGACCTTGCGCTCGGCCTTGGCCTTGGCGAGGGCGCCTTCGAGGTCCTGCTCCAGCCAGCCCGCATGCTCCTCCTTCACCGCTGCGGCCCCGCCCCTGGGCAGCAGGTCTACCGGGAGGAAGGTTTCAGCCGCCCGCAGTCCCAGCAGCACACCGAAGGCCAGCATCAGGATGGCCAGCCCCTTGCCAAACTGGGCCACCAGACCCTCCGCAGCTTCGAAGGCGCCAAAGACCGCGGCGCCCGCCAGCATCACGAGGGCCCACATCGAAAAGTTCGCCCATTCGGGCGCCACCAGCCGCACGTTCCAGGCCGCGAAGCCCAGCACCACTAGGCCCATGACCTGCTTGAAGCGCGTGAGCCATTCGCCGCTCTTGGGCAGGGCCGCGGAGAAGGTGCCCACGGTCATGAACAGCACACCCATGCCCAGGGAGAACACGAAGAGCTGCAGGCCGCCCAGCCACACATCACCCTGCTGCGCGATACCCACCAGCACGGCACCGATGACGGGGCCCACGCAGGGCGCCGACAGCGGCCCCAGCACCAGGCCCATGAGGAACGCACCGCCAAAGCCCTTGCGGGAGCCATCGCCCTGCAGCTTCATGGCGAGGCTCGGTGGCAACGCGATCTCGAAGGCGCCGAAGAGCGACAAGGCGAAGGCCGCAAACAGCAGCGACACCGGGATGAGGAAGGCCGGTTTCTGGGCGAAGGCCCCGAAGGCCGCGCCGCTCTTGGCCGCCAGCACACCCAGCGTGGTGTAGGTGACAGCCATGCCCAGCACCAGCACCGCCGACAGGGCGAAGCCGCGGGCCTTGCCGCCGCCTTTCGCGCCCACGATGGCCATGGTGATGGGGATCATCGGGTACACGCAGGGCGTCAGCGACGCCCCCATGCCCGCCAAAAAGACCAGCAGCAACGAGAGCAGCAGGCCGGACCTGGGCGCGGGCGTGGCAGGTGTGGATGCACCCAGCACGGGCCCAGGAGTCACCTCGACCTTCGGCGCCTCAGTGGCGTTTTCTAACGAAGAAACCGGCAGCTTTCCCACCGGTTTCTCCGCCGGAATCTCCGAGGCATTCACCTCCAGCGGCCTCGTGATGGGCGGGTAACAAACACCACCTTCACCCTCCGTGCAAGGCTGGTAGGTCACCTGAAGCGTCACCGAACCGGACAGGCCTTCGCCGCTCACCGGCACCCGCACCTGGCCGTGCCAGATGCCATCGCCGATCTCATCCTTGGCCATGGTGGGCGGCAGCTTCCCCATCTTCAGGGTGCCGGGCCCGGCCTGCTTCTTCACCTCCATGAAGGAGGCCTTCAGGTGGGCCCCCGCGGGCACCGCCACCACCACCGCGCCCTTTTCGAAGCGCAGGGTCACATCCTTCATGGGATCGAAGTTGGGATCCGCCCGCTGAGCCAGGCCTGGCAGGGCCAGACAGAGGCTCAGGAAGATCGGTGTCAACAGGCGCATGGGGGCTCCGGACCAGGGTTCTCCATGGTAGCCCCCCGGTCGTTCCTCCCCGGTGGCAGGTCCCGGTAGCCTATAGGCATGGCCCTCCCCTTCGCTTATCCCTGGTATGTCCCCCTCATCGCCCGCCTGAAGGCCCACCTGGCCGCGGAGCCCGCCCCCCGGGACGCGGCCCACGACCTGGGCCACATCCTCCGCACGGCCACCCTGGCCCAGACCCTGGCCCAGGCGGAGGGCGCCGACCAGGAGGTCTGCCTGGCGGCGGCCCTGCTTCACGATCTGGTCTATCGGCCGAAGAACCACCCGGAATCGTCCAAGACGGCTCAGATGGCTGCGGAGCTGGTGCCCGTCTGGTGCCGCGAGTCCCCGGGCCTGGAGGACAAGGCGGAGGCCGTGGCCTCGGCCGTGGCCAGCCACAGCTGGACCGGCGGCGGCACGCCCCTCAGCCTGGAGGCGGCGGTGGTACAGGACGCAGACCGGCTGGAGGCCTTGGGAGCTATTGGCGTGGCTCGAGTCTTTGCCACGGGGGGCAGCTTCAACGCAGCCCTCTGGCACCCCCTGGATCCCTTCGCCCGGAACCGGGACCTGAATGACAAGGTCTGGACCCTGGATCACTTCGAGAAAAAACTCCTGAAGCTCCCTGGGCTCATGAAGACCGCCACGGGGCGCCGGATGGCGGAGACCCGCCAGCGCACCATGGAGGACTTCCTGAAGGCCCTGCGCATCGAGATCGATCTGGAGTTCCGGGGGAATTAAACGCCTGGCCGGACGGATATACTTCGCCATGGCCTTCACACTCTCCCTCCGCCGTCCCTTCGTGGCAGACCACTTTCACGACCTGCCGGGCTTCCAGGAGGAGCGCCACGGCCACAACTGGGAGGTGGAGGCTTCGGTGGAACTCGACAGAGAAGCCGCTGAACCAGCCTTCGCCGCAGCTCTCGACGCATGGGTTGCCACCATGGATTACCGCCTGCTGAACGACCTGCCCACCCTCGCCGGGCGCAATCCCACGGCGGAACTCCTGGCCGAGCAGGCTTTTCGCTATCTCGCGGGCGCAGTCCGCGAGCCCCGCTGGGTCCGGATCCGCGAAAAGGCCAACTACTGGGCCCTGTGCCGCACCGGAGCGGATCGATGAGGGCGCGCCACGCCGCGGCCCTGCTGCTCATTCTGCTGGCCTGCGGGCGCACGGATCAGACCGAGGCCCCTTCTCCCCAGCGGGCCAACCCAACCCCGGCCATCGGCGCCTGGACCTGGCATCCCCTGGGCGGACTCGCAGTGGTCGAAGGCGAGGTCGCCGAACCCACGAACCTGATCCTGGAGGGCCACTCCATCCGCGAACGACGCTTCGCGGAACCTGGACCCGTGCGGTGGGAGTTCTTCCGCCCGCCCGAGGGTGAGGCGGCCGTCCTGCGCACCGCCGAGGGCCGGGAGCTGGCGCGATTCACTTTCTCCATCCGGGCCACCCGCCCAGCGCCTTCGCCTGGTGGCCCCCGCCTTGCCCGGCGGACCGAGGCCGCCGCCCCACCCAGTCCCGTGCCCCCACCCAGCCCCGAGCCCCCCGCTCCGAAGACCCGCGCCGACGCCCGATTCCGAACCCTGCCCATGACACCGATCCCGGACCGGAAGCCCTCCGCCCTGCCCAGCGCGCCCGTCGCTCCCACCGACGTTCCGCGGCGCGCTTCCGGCTTCACCCCGATCCCCGTGGACCCAGTTGGGCCGCGGCCCGCCAACCCGGTCCCCCCTGCCACCTCGATCACCCCTCCTGTCGGTGCTCTGACAGGTAGGGGCTCCGCGTGGCCGGGCATGGGTGAGGGCCTGAACCTCACCCGCGGCCCGGGCGGGCGGAAGCGGCTCCTGCTCAGCTTTGATGGTGGATCCAGCTCGGAGGTGGCCGCCGAGGTGCTCGACCTGCTGAAGGCCCGCGGCGTGCATACGACCCTCTTCCTCACGGGTGCCTTCATCCAGCGTTTTCCAGCCCTGGTGACGCGCATGGCGGCCGAGGGCCACGAGCTGGGCAACCACACCATGAACCACCCCCACTTCGCGCCGGGCATGAAGCGCGATCCCCAGTGGACCAAGCTGCGCATCCAGCGCGAACTGCTCGATGCCGACGCGGCGCTGGTCAGCCTCCTGGGGCGGCCCATGGACCCCTTCTGGCGCGCCCCCTACGGCGAACACACCGCCGAAATCCGCCGCTGGGCGGAGGAACTGGGCTATCGCCACGTGGGCTGGAGCGAAGGCGCCGACACCCTCGACTGGGCCACGCCCAAGGAACGCCGACTCTACCGCAGCGGTGAAGCCATCGTGTCGCGCCTCCAGCAACGCCTGAACCGCGATGGCGACGGTCTGATCGTGCTCATGCACCTCGGTTCCGGACGCGAGGAAGGCGATCGCCCGACGGACGGCCTCGGCGCCTTCATGGACCGGGCCCGAAGGGAAGGCTGGACCTTCGTCTCCGCCGGCGCCTTCGTGCGCGACCTGGGCAAACCGGCCTGGGATCCCCATCAGCGGCTCGCCCTAGTGAACGGACCCCACGCGCCGAGCCGCTGATTCAGCATCCGGTGGGCTACACTGAGGCGACCACCATGGAGGCGCGTTGAAGGGGATTGGCCGCTGGATGCTGAGGGCAGGCTTGGGTTTCACCGCCCTGGTGCTGCTGCTTTCCCTGGCCAGCTACTACCCCCTGGATCCCCATCCTTTCACCCAGGGTGCCACCGTTGCCGGCGTGCAGAACCTCTGCGGCACCGTGGGCGCCACGCTGGCCGGCCTGCTGCAGACGCTCATGGGCATTGGCGCTTGGATCGTGCCTCCCTACCTGCTGTGGGAGGCCTGGCCCCAGAAAGGGCATCGCTGGCCGGGCCGCCTGGCCTGGCTGGGCCTGGCGCTATCGTTCTGGACGGCCCTCGGCGCCTTCGGCAACCGCGCCTGGACCGGCCTTCCTGATGTCGGCATCCTCCAGCTCCGCTGGGGCGGGTGGCTGGGCAGCACCCTGTGGCCCGCGCAGCGGCATTTCCTGGGCCCCGTGGGGCTGCCCCTGCTGCTCGCCCTCGTGGTGCTCCTCTGCACCCTGGTGCTGGCCCCGGCGCTGACCCGCTCCATCGGCCTTCTGCTCAGGGGCTGGTTCGGCGAAAGGGCCTGGCCCTGGATGAAACCCATGCCGGCGAAGGGCCTTCAGGGCTTCCTGACCATGGTGAAGCGTCCCTTTCTTCGGGGGCGCAATCCCCACCAGCCCGATCTCGACGCGAACGACGGCATTGCCCTCCAGGCACTGGCCCTGCGGCAGCAGGCCCTGGAGGATCAGCGGGAGTCCCTCCTGAAGGCCGAACTGGAGACGGCCGACGTCAAGCGCCAAGGGCCCCTCATCCGCGTCGAAGATTTGCTGCCATCCATCCATTCCATTCACCTGGATGCGACCTCCGCCGTCATCGAGGCCCAGCCCCTGTCCGCAGGCGGTCCCGTGGCCACCGGAATGGGCCCCACCGCCCCCTTCCGTGCCAAGCTGCTGGCGGCGGCGCCTCCCCCGCCCGCAGCCAAGCCCACCATGGTCCGCGCCCAGGTGGCCAAGGACCGGTTCGGCCGGGAGAGCGTCCAGCCGCCCCTGCCCATGACGGAACCCACCCCCTCGAAGCCCCTGCCGCCGCTGCCCCCTGATCCGGCGAAGCCCTCCCTCGCCGAGCGCGACACCCTGCCGCCCCGCCGCCTCTTCGATCCCCCGGGCGAGCACGCCAAGGCGGACCTGGCCCTGCTGGAGGTCATCAAGGAGCGCATTGGACAAAAACTGTCCGAATTCAAGATCAAGGGCACGATCACCGGCATGCAGCCCGGCCCCGTGGTCACCGTCTTCGAGTTCCAGCCGGATGCGGGCATCCCCCTGTCACGCATCCTGGGCATGGAAGAGGATCTTGCCCTGGCCCTCCAGGCCATCGCCGTGCGCATGGACCGCATCCCCGGCAAGAACCTGGTGGGGATCGAGGTCCCCAATCCCAAGCGGGAGATCATCACCTTCCGCGAGGTCATCGACAGCCCCGCCTTCCGCGACGCGCCAGGCCTGCTGCATCTGGCCCTCGGCAAGGACATCGCCGGCAGGCCCGTGGTGGCCGATCTCAACAAGATGCCGCACCTGCTCATCGGCGGCAGCACCGGCAGCGGCAAGAGCGTGGGCGTGAACGCCATGATCTGCTCCTGCCTGGTGCGGGCCATGCCCGACGAGGTGAAGCTCATCCTGGTGGATCCCAAGATGGTGGAGCTGGGCGTCTACGAAGACATCCCCCACCTGTGGGCCCCGGTGGTCACGGATATGAAGGAGGCAGGCCGCGTCCTCAAGTGGGTGGTGGCCCAGATGGAGGACCGCTACCGCCGCCTGGCCCTGCTCAGTGTGCGCGACCTGAAGGGCTTCAACGCCAAGATCGCGGGTGCCGGTGGTTCTCTGGACCTCTCGGACCGCACGCCCAACCCGCGCTGGCCCGACCGCCCCGCCAGGCTCGAGCCCCTGCCCTACGTGCTGGTGGTCATCGACGAGCTGGCGGATCTCATGATGGTGGCCCGCAGCGAGGTGGA
>JANXYT010000057.1 GCA_025355915.1 Holophagaceae bacterium | reverse complement strand
TCTTCGCCGAGGTGGCCCGCACCTTCGGTCTGCTCAAACCCAAGGAGGTTCCCACGCCGGAGCATCTCAACGCCATGCTCGACAAGATCCGGGGCGGGCCGCTGGAGGCCATGATCAACACGCTGCTGCTCCGAAGCCTGAAAAAGGCCGAGTACAGCGTCGAGAACATCGGCCACTCGGGGCTGGCGCTCCAGGATTATCTGCACTTCACCAGCCCCATCCGACGATACCCCGACCTCATCGTCCACCGCCTGCTCCGCAAGGTGCTGGGCGGCGAGACGCTGCCCGAGGGGCTCCCCAGCCATCTCGCTGTGTTGGCCAAGGGCGCGAGCGATGCCGAACAGAAGGCCACCGAAGCCGAGCGTGAGAACGGCAAGTGGAAGGCCTGTCTCCTGATGAAAGATCGTGTTGGCCAGCGCTTCCAGGGGCGCATCCAGGGATTCTCCGCCAAAGTGGTGTTCGTCACGCTGGAATCACCCTTCGTGGAAGTGGGCGTGCCCCTGGCGGCCCTGGGCGGAAATTTCTGGGTGGACGAGCATCGCACCCAGGCCACGGGCCTCCGAGGCACGGTGGTGATCACCATCGGCGATGCCGTGGAAGTGGAGATCACCACCGTGGATGAGAACCTCCGCCGCGTCAGCGCCTGGATGACTGAAGCGAAGGCCCAGGATACCCACGGCAAGGCCTTCCAATTCGTCCCGACGCTCGCCGCACCTGCGGTCCTGCGGGAAGGGGATCTGGAGAAGCCCCGCCGGGGAGGGAAGCCCCGGTCGGGAGAAACCCGAGCTCGGCGTGAGACCTCTTCGAGGCCTGAGCAGGAGCGAAGGGCCGCCGCGGGCGAAGCCCGTGACCCCGCCGGGGCGAGGCCCAGGACAACCCGAGCGAAGGGCCGCCCGCCGAAGAAAGCCCAAGTGCCCGGAGGGAAGACCCACGAGGCCAGTCCCAAGCCGCCCAAAGGCAGCGTCAGGGGCACCGGCAAGCGGAAAGGCCGATGATCGTCGCGCCCTCCTCACCGGTCCGCTGCCTGGGCGTGGATCCGGGTTCCCTGGCCTGCGGCTGGGCCGTGGTGGAGCGCTTCGGCTCCCGCATGTCCCTGGTAGAGGCTGGCGTCATCCGGAATCCCCGGGGGACGGATTTCGACCAGCGGGCCCTCCGCATCCACCAGCGGCTGGCGGAGGCCATCGCCGCCCATGGTCCCGGCTTCATGGCAGTGGAATCCCCCTTCGTGGAGAAGAACGCCGCCACGGCCCTGAAGCTGGGGCAGATCCGCGGGGGCATCCTGCTTACGGCGGCCCTGCACGGGCTTCCCGTGGGCGACTACAACCCCATGCAGGTGAAGAAGGCCGTCAGCGGCTACGGGTGGGCAGACAAAAGCCAGGTGGGGAAGATGGTGATGACCCTGCTGAACCTGAAGGAGCCCCTGGCCGCCGACGCGGCGGATGCTGCGGCGGTGGCCATCGGGCATCTGCTGGCCACCCGAAGTCTGTCGCACCCCCCCCGATAGCCGAGATGGCGGAATGCGTGAACGGGCTTTGGCGAGATCCGCCCCAGCCCATGGATGACCTGAATGTCATGTTTTTCAAAGGTTTCGAGAATTGTCATGTCCTCCGTGACAAAAAAAATCATAACTCGTGACATTTCTTGTGATGCCCATCACTAGCCTAAGTCACCAGCAATGACGATCATGAAGTCCAGGAAGCATACGGAGCCGCCATGCACATGGATACCGCAGCCCAACAGCACAACCCGGCCTTCTGGACCACCGCTGAGCGGCTGCACGAGGTCTTCAACCAGCTGGAGCGCCAGATGAGCAGCTCTCCCCGTGGTTTGGCCGTCCTCCGCCAAGTGCAGGCCCTCGAAGCCGAACTTGAAGCCGAAGTGATGCACCGCAGCCACCGCGTCCACGCCGCCTGAATTTGGTTCCAGCTTCATCCAAAGCCCGGCAATGCCGGTAATGCCGTTCAGTTAACGCTGAGCGGCATTTTTCTATGTACAAGACATGATTGGCAATGTACAAGCCTGAGATGGCTGATAACGCAATTCTATCCCTCGAAATGGCAGCGGCTGCC
>JANXYT010000439.1 GCA_025355915.1 Holophagaceae bacterium | reverse complement strand
TAACTCGGCGCCAGGTAGCTTGAGGTATTGGACGTAGGCTCCTGGCAAGAAGAATCGGGGGTTTTTCCCGAACAGCAGAATGCCTGCATGGGTTGGACAGGCACGCTCAAGGTCATACAGCCGAAGCGAGGCCAGTTGCAGTTCAACCGGCCTCTGGTTCGCGACGATGGTTTCAGGATCTACGGCCTCACGGCGGTAGGCGTCAAATTGACCCAGAGCCAGGTCGTCAAGCTTGGCCTCGGAGCAGGCGCGCGCATCAAACGAACGTGCTTGGGCAACTCTACGTTCAGAAAGAACGCGCTCCTCTTGCTCATTGGCAATCGCCTTGCGGGGTCCCACTCGAATGTGAACACGACCCTTGTAACGTACAGGTGGGAGATCAGACGGAACGACTTCCACGACGGCGACATCACCACCTTGAAGAGAAAACTTAGCTACACTCATGAAGGGTTGGGGTAGGACATTGCCGTCGGATCGAATCCCTCCAAGATCCTTCAAGAGCTTATCGGTTACAGCCAAGCCGGACAGTGTTCCGTTGTCCTTGACGCCAATGAGCAGGTAACCCGGTCGTCGGTGATTGGGCAAATCATTGGCAAAGGCACATATCGCTTGACCAAATTTGTCGTAGTTACTCACAGACTCGGTGCGCTCGATATTGTCTGCCTCCAGTTCGGTCAGTAGTTCTATCAACTGATCTTCCGTCAACATGGCGCCCCCCGATTTCCACCTAGCTCATTCAAATCCCAGCTAATTCTCACACTCGACGCCCGGACTTCACGGAGGAAATGAACGGGTCAGATCTCCACCACTTCCACATCCCCCAGCGCCTCTTCCAGAAACCGGTTGCCCACTTCTTTCAGGCGGCTGCTGGCGTCGGTGAGCTGGACGCGGAGTTCGCCACGGGCGCTGGCGGTGCGGTAGCCCAGGGAGCCCTGCAGCAGGCGGTCCACGGCCCTGGCGGTGACCCGGCCGCTGTCGATCCAGCGGGTGCCAGGGCGGCAGCGCTCCAGGCTCGGCGCGAGGGTCGGGTAGTGGGTGCAGCCCAGCACCACGGTCTTCACGTCGAAGGGCAGCAAGTTCAGGTAGCGACGGCAGATGCTGTCGGTGACGGGATCATCGAACCAGCCTTCCTCTGCCAGGGGCACCAGCAGCGGGCAGGCCACGCTGTGGATGACCTTCGACGGGTCGTGGCGGCGAATGGCGGTCTCGTAGGCGGTGCTGCTGATGGTGGCGAGGGTGCCGATGATGCCCACGGGGCCCGGATGCTGCGCGGCGGCCTCGGCGCCGGGTTCGATGACGCCGATCACTGGGCAGGGACTCACCGCCTGCAAAGCAGGCAGGCCGTGGGCGCTGGCCGTGTTGCAGGCGATGACGATGAGCTTGGGATCGTGGCGCTGCAGCAGCTCGCCCATCTGCAGCGTGTACCGCTCGATGGTGCGGTGGCTCTTGGTGCCATAGGGCAGCCGCGCCGTATCCCCGAGGTAGACCAGATCCTCCTGGGGCAGGAGCTGCCGCAGGGCGTGGATGACGGTGAGCCCGCCGATGCCCGAATCAAACACCCCAATGGGCTGGTCCGCGCGGGTCATGCTGCCTCTCGTGCTGCCAAGATCGCGATCCACTCGCCTTCCTTTAGCACCTTCTCGGGCTTGAAGCCGAGGGTTGCGAGGCTCACCAGGGCCTCGTCCGTGCGCTCGGCCAGGATGCCGCTGGCGATGAGCCAGCCGCCGGGGGCGGCCACCTCGGCCATGCGGGGCAGCAGCTCCTGGATGGTGAGCAGCAGGATGTTGGCCAGCAGGCCTGCGTAGGGCCCCACCGCCCGTGGGTGATCCAGGGTGCCCACGAAGCTTTCGTAGGGTGTCGCACCCTTCAGCAGGTGGGCATTCAACTCGATGAGTTCAGCCATGGCCGGGCCGCAATCGGGATCATTGTCGAAGGCCGTCAGCTCCCGCCCGCCCAGCAGGTAGGCCGCCAGCGACAGGATGCCCGTGCCCGCGCCGATGTCGAGAATGGGTCCCTTCAGGCGGCCGGTCGTGGCCAGTTCCTCCAGCAGCTCCATGCAGAGCCGCGTGGTCTCATGGCCGCCAGTGCCGAAGGCGAGCCCCGGATTGACGACGAGATCGATGCGATCCGCCGGGCCCGGTGTCTCATCCCAGAGGGGCCGCACGTGGAAGCGCCCACCCACCACGAAGGCGCCAAAGCCCTCGCGGCTCTTGGCCAGCCAATCTTCGTCACCAAAGACCTCGGCCTCCAGGAGCCGCACACCGGGGAAGGCCGTCAGTCCTGCGGGCTCCGGCGGGGCCTGGTCCGGCGGGAAGTAGGCATAGCAGGCCCGGGGCGGATCCGCCTCGCGGTAGAAGGCCGAGGAGCCACCGTCCTCCAGCCAGGCGCACAGCGCCTCTTCCTGAGGGTCGGGGACCTCCAGTTTCCACCGCAGATGCATCGCGCTCGCCATGGGCCCAGGTTAACAGGGCCCCCGGGGAACCATTGGGCCCGGGGCGGCACTCAAACCGTGCGGCCGGCCCGATTGCCGCCGTGGTTGAGTAGGGAATGAGTAGGGAAGTTGGGGTGGGCCGGCGCGGGGGACAGGGGTTCCCCCGCGTTCTCGCGTTCTCGCGTTGGCTGGTGGGCGGTAGGCGCCGTGTCCAGAAGCTACTCGGCCGCTTCCGTGGCTTCCGCATCCTCAAGGTCCAGGCGCTTCATTTTCTCGAGGAAGGTGGTGCGCTTGAGGCCCAGCAGGTCGGCGGCGCGCTTCTTGTTGCCGCGGGTGATGGCGAGGCTTTGCAGCATGAGCGTCTTTTCCATGTCCGACACCACCTGGTTGAGATCCAACCCCTGGGGCGGCAGGTCCATGCCGAAGGCCACGGCGGGCAGGGGCGCGAACGCATCGACAGCGATGGGCACAAAGCCAGCGGTCGTGGCCTCGGGCGTATGGTTCGATGCCGGCATCTCCCCCATCCGCTCGGCGAGGAAGGCGAAATCCTCCCGGGTGAGCACCGGGCGCGTGCCGGAAAGGACGATGGCGCGCTCGATGGCGTTTTCCAGCTGGCGCACATTTCCGGGCCAGGGCAGCGACATGAGCAGGGGATCCACGGAGGGGTGCAAGGCCTTGGGATAGAGGCCGTGTTCGCGGGCCTTGCGGTTGAGGAAGTGCTGGGCCAGGAAGGGCACCTCTTCCCGCCTCGCCCGCAGGGGCGGCATGGTGATGGGCACCACCTCGAGCCGGTAGAACAAATCCTCACGGAAGGTGCCGTCCTGCATCTTCTTCCACAGATCCACGTTGGAGGCCGTCACCACGCGCACATCCACCTTCACGGGCGCGCCGCCGCCCAGGGGCTGCACCTCGCGCTCCTGCAGCACCCGCAGCAGGCGCACCTGGGCGCTCAAGGGCATGGTGCCCACTTCATCCAGGAAAATCGTGCCGCCGTGAGCTTCGCGGAACTTGCCCGGCGTGTCCTTGCGGGCGTCGGTGAAGGCGCCCTTGTTGTAGCCGAAGAGCTCCGATTCCAGCAGGTTCTCGGGGATGGCGCCGCAGTGGACGGCCACGAAGGGCTCGGCGTTGTCGGCGCTCATGCGGTGGATGGCGCGGGCGATGACTTCCTTGCCCGTGCCACTTTCACCTAGCAGCAGTACCGTGGCGCGGGTGGCGGCGGCGGCGCGGGCGCGGGCCAGCACGTCCTGCATGGCCGCGCTGGTGCCCACCAGACCGAAGGCCAGCGCCTGGGAGGCACTCAGCTGCGTGGTGGTACCCGACCGCGGCCGCAGGCCCGGCATGGGCGGCTCGGGCCCCAGCATGCCCCAGCGCACCGATCCCAGCGATCCCCACTCCGCCAGCGCCTTGGTATCCATGGGGGCCGCGTCGGGCTTCATGCCCAGCAGAATGGGCAGGGCCGCGACCTCGGCCATCATCCGGTTCAGTTCCGGGGGCGGCCAGGCACCCTTGGCGCTGATGACCCATAGATCCACATCCCGCGGCGCCAGGGCCGGGGCGGCCCCGCGATCCACCGAGACCTCCCACAACGCCGCCCACCGATGCTCGAGCCCCCCGGTGTCGTCTCCGAGGGTGGACCAGTGAAGGCGCGGCAGGTGAGTCATGAGCTCCTAGGTTGTAACCAGCCTAGGAGCAAGGAACTAGGGGTCAAGTCAAAAAAATGACGGAGTGAAAATCATTCCTTGCTCCCAGGCGTACGATGAAAGGTGCACCCCGGAGGTCCTCATGACACTCACGGAATCCACCATGGTCCCGCTCGGCACGGCCTGTCCGGATTTCACGCTGCCGGGGGCGGATGGCCAACTTTGGTCGCGGGATGACTTCCACTGCCCGGCCCTGCTGGTGGTGGTCATGTGCAACCACTGCCCCTATGTGCAGTCGGTGGACGACCGCCTGAACGCCCTGGCCAAGGCCTTTGCCGGGCGCTGCGCCGTGGTGGGCCTCAACTCGAACGACGCGGTGGCCTTTCCGGAGGACAGCTTCAAGGCCATGCGGGCCCGGGCCAAGGCCAAAGGTTATGTCTTTCCCTACCTCTGGGACGAAGAGCAGAATGTAGCCCGGACTCTGGGCGCGGTCTGCACGCCGGATTTCTTCCTCTTCGACCAGCACCGCCGACTCGCCTACCGGGGCCGCCTGGACGACAACTGGAAGGACGCCGCGCATGTCGGCCGCCAGGATCTGAGGGAGGCCATCGAGGGCGTGCTGGCAGGGGACGATCCCCTGGAGACTCAGCATCCAAGCATGGGGTGCAGCATCAAGTGGAGGGCGAGGAGCGCGTCCAAGTAATCGATAGGGGCTGCATTGATGGCAAAGGGCTTCCAGGCAGAATTCGGTTTGTCTCGGTATCGCCAACGG
>JANXYT010000402.1 GCA_025355915.1 Holophagaceae bacterium | reverse complement strand
CCGAGGCTGAACCGAGGGCGATCTGGAGGAAACGGGCGAAGTCCGCATCGGATCCTCGGCCGCAACCTTCTGCGATGTTTGTAGGGATGGAAGTCGCCGCTCGGCGCATCTGATTGATCAGGCCGAATTGCTCACTCGCCGGGAAGTGGGAAGTTTCTCTGTAAATCGCGAGAGCGAGTTCATGCGCATGTCGCCAGACGGAGAGATTCCTGGAGTCCTGCATCATCAACCTTGGGGGATGACCTAGGGTCTGTTTTCAAAGTGGGGTGTGGCCGCGCAAGGAACGCCGCCCAGCCGCACCCCTGGCTGCGTTGGCGACCTCGAACGATGTCCCGCATCGCCCTTCGGCCGCCGCCTGGCCATGAGCGCAGCTGGACGGCGTCGCGGCTCGCATCCACCTTGAAAACAGACCCTAGTCTATCCTGGGATAGGGGCTGAATTCGGTCAGGCCCTCGCTGACAGCCGATGGCTGACAGCTGATAGCCAAGGAGTCTTCATGTCGTACATTCGCCGCCCCGACTTCCTCCCCTTCACCCGGCCCATGGTGGGCGAAGAGGAGATCGCCGAGATCATCGACACGATCCACAGTGGCTGGATCACCACCGGGCCCAAATCCGCGGCGTTCGAGGAAAAACTGAAGGCCTACAACGGGGTGCCGCACTGCCTGGCCATGAACAGCGCCACCACCGCCCAGGAGATCACCATGCAGGTGCTGAACCTGCAGCCCGGCGACGAGGTGATCACCACGTCCCTCACCTGGGTGAGCACCCTCAGCACGGTGGTGCTCCAGGGCGGCGTGCCGGTGCTGGTGGACATCGATCCCAAGACCCTCAACATCGATCCGGCGAAGCTCCAGGCCGCCATTACTCCCCGCACCAAGGGCATCATCCCCGTGCACCTCACGGGTCTGCCTTGTTCCATGGATGCGATCTGGCGCCTGGCGGAGCAGCATGGCCTATGGGTCATTGAGGACGCCGCCCAGGCCATGGGCGCCCATTACCAAGGCGTCAAGATCGGCGGCAACCCGCGCTCGATCATGAGCGTCTACAGCTTCCATCCGAACAAGAACATGACCACCGGCGAAGGCGGCGCCATCGCCTTCTTCACCGACGAGTACGAAAGCCGCATCAAGCGCCTGCGCTTCCACGGCATCGACCGCGATGCGTGGAAACGCTTTGCCAAGGAGGGCAGCCCCCACACGGAGGTCTTTGAACCCGCCCGCAAGGCCAACTTCATGGACCTGCAGGCGGCCATGGGGCTGCACCAGATCGCCAAGCTGGATGGCTTCAATGTCCGCCGCGGCGTGCTCTTCCATCGCTACCTCGACCTGCTGAAGGACCTGGATGAAGTGATGCTGCCCTGGCCCGGCGACGCCGACCACGGCCACTGCTTCCACCTCTTCGTGCTGCGTCTCCACCCCGAGAAGGCGGGTCTGGACCGCGACGCCTTCGTGGCCGCCCTCAAGGAAGAGAACATCGGCACGGGCATCCACTACCGTCCGGCGCACCTTCATCCTTGGTACCGGGATTTCTACGCTGCAAACCCCTCGCATCTGCCCCAGGACGGCCTGCCCCACGCAGAATGGAGCGGCGAGCGCCTCGTTAGCCTGCCCCTTTGGCCCGGCCTCACCGAAGCCGATCAGGATCAGGTGGTGGCTGCCCTCCGGCAGGTGCTCGCCCAGGCCCGAGCCGCGCGCCGCATCGTGGTCTGATGGTCCTGATCAGTCCAGCCGCTCGTGCGGCAGGGCCGGGCGGGGCGCGTACAGCGTCGCCAGCGGATCGTACATGTAGAGGTTTCCGACCTTGCCCGTGTAGGCGCAGGCGAACTGCTGAATCTGGTCGGCGAACCGGGTCTGCTCGTCGCGGTCCCGGAAGATGGGGCCCCACGTGGGGTTGAAGGCCGATTCCACCACCCGCAGGAGCCCGTCCAGTTCGAGGTGCTGCACTTCGGCCCGCCGCTGGAGGGCCTCGGCGCTGGCGGCGAGATACGAGGCCTCGTGATCCAACGCCACGGTGGCGTCCGAGCTCAGGCGAGGACCCAAGACATGGCGACGAGCCCGGTTGCGCTTCCACTGGTCCAGCAGCACCGAGGCTCGTCGCAGGGTTCGCCGCCGCATGGTCTCCAGCCGAACCAGCTCCCGCAGGTCGGCGCCCTTCGCCTCGAGTAGCTTCAACTCCCGCTCCAGTTCCGGCACCAGCAGGAGGGTGCGCCAGGAGGCGTTCTTCTTGGAGCGCAAGACATCGCCATAGATGTGATCGCCCACATAGAGCACCTGTTCGCCCTCGGCCCCGAGTTGGGCTTCCAGCCAGGCTGCGTGGCCGCCACTGAAACATCCCGGGTGGCCCTCCAGGGGTTCCGGCGCTGGCGTTTCGAGGAAGAAGGCCGGCTTGCGGCTGCTGACCCAGTTCTGATCCTGCACCACTTCCCGGTCGAG
>JANXYT010000338.1 GCA_025355915.1 Holophagaceae bacterium | reverse complement strand
GTCATTGAGTTGGCGCCGGAACCCGGGCATGGCTCCCCGGCCCTTGAGGATCGAGGCCGCCAGATCCGCTTCCTTCTGCTTCGCAAGCCAGCGGGCATCCGTGAAGGCTCGCCCCCCGAGCCGGTCCCCGGTTGCTCCCCGGCCGGTGCCGTCCGCCCCGTGGCAGACCGCACACCGCTCCTGGAAGAATGCTTTCAGATCCCGGACCTCGGCGGACAGGGGGAAGGAACAGATCGCCAGCAGCAGCGCGGCAGAACGCGGAGCCATGGGATGAACCTACCATGCGGGGCCGTCTGTCGTTACGCTGGAACCGCGTGCCCGTGGCGGAATGGCAGACGCCAGCGACTTAAAATCGCTTGCCGAAAGGCGTGGGGGTTCGAGTCCCCCCGGGCGCACCACATTTCTTCAGGCCTTCTCTGGCAGAAGTTTCAGCAGCGGGATCAGGATCCCGTTGAACCGCTTCCAGCCGGAAAGGTCGCCATGGACCAGCCTCCGGACTTTGACCCAATCGTCCTCGGCGGCAGCCTTGGGTACGCCCTTCAGCATGAAGTCGTAGGCCAGGATGCGGGCGGCCACGGCTGGGTCCAGGACCAGGTCCGGCTGCTCCACGAGGTCTGCCCCCACCAGCTTCCCGAAACGGGCATATCCCGAGCGACCCACCAGGGGGACGAAGCCCCGGCCGCAGTACTTGGGACCGTCACCGGACTCGACGTTGCCGAGGCTCCGATCGAACTCGTACATGCGGCGGAAGTAGGCATCACTGCCCGGCTCCTTCTCCGGCGCGAAAACGTAGCTTTCCGACCCGATGCTGGCGATGGCCGCGACTTCCATGGTGGGGTCGAGGATCTTCAGCGCCGCGAGTGCCTCGACGACCAAGGGCCAGTGCGCCTCCACATTCGCGAGGGGCGCGTGGAGGAGGGTCGCGATGGCGTCCGCCGTGAAGTGCATGACTGGCTCCCGAAGGGAAGGCTGCGTGCGTGAAGGACGAGGAGGGCCAATCTACCACAGGGAGGTTTAGAGCTCGCAACAATACCCCCGTGCGGCGACGTGGAGTATGGTTACGAACGCTAAGGGACGGCATGGACATCCACCGCTTGCACCAGGACGGTTCCGAAGCCGTGATCGCCCCTGCCGGAGCGGAGCTTCAAGCCCTCAGGCTCGGGGGAACGGACCTGCTCTGGACCGCAGACCCGCTCTGGCCCCGGCATGCGCCCCTGCTCTTCCCCATCGTGGGGAGCCTGAAAAGCGACACCCTGCGTCATCGCGGAACAGCCTACCCCATGCCCAAGCATGGGTTCGCCCGGGACCGGGACTTCGCCTGGATCAGGCGCACCGCCACCACCTGCGCCCTGGAGCTGAGGGACGACGACGCCACGCGGGCGGCCTATCCGTTCCCCTTCCGGCTGACGGTGACTTATACCTTGAAGGCATCCGGACTGCGCTTGGATCTGGACCTGCACAATCCCGGCGATGCGCCGCTGCCCGCCAGCCTCGGCCTGCATCCCGCCTTCCGTTGGCCCCTGGCGCCGGCAATTCCCAAGGCCGCGCATCGACTGGTCTTCGATAGTGGGGAACCCGGCCCCCTCCGCCGCCTTGACCCCCGGGGCCTTCTCGCGCCGGAGCTGCATCCCACGCCCATCCAGGGCCGGGAGCTGGCGCTGCGCGAAGACCTTTTCGGCGAGGACGCGCTGATCTTCCTCGAGCCGCGCAGCCGAAGCCTGCGATTCGAGGCTGAGGGTGCGCCCTCCCTGGCGCTGAACTGGGAGGGGTTCCCGCACCTGGGGGTGTGGACCAAACCGGTCACGGGGCCGGCCTTCCTCTGCATCGAACCCTGGGAAGGCTACGCCAGTCCTGGGGATTGGGATGGGGAGTTCGCCGAGAAACCTGGAAACTTTCTGCTGCCCGCTGGAGCCACGCGCCATTGGGCTCTCAGCCTGGCGCTGATGGCCGAGAGCCGAGAGCTTCCTAAACCAGCTCCGCCCCCAGGAAATGGGGACTGGCCAGAGTGATCCTGGCCTGGACGAGCTCACCAAAGGGCAGGTTTCGGCCGGGCCCAGCGGTCAGATGCACCGTCTTCCATTCGCCACTGTGGGCCAGCCACCAGCCCGACTCGTTCGGGCCATGGGCTTCGATGCGCACGGGGATCTCGCGGCCCAGGAACCGCTGGTTGCTGGCCCGCGTGAGCACCTTCTGGCGCGCCTGAAGCCGACTCAGCCGCTCGGATTTCACGGGCATGGGCAGGTCATCCTTGAGGCGCAGGGATGGCGTGCCGGGCCTGGGTGAATAGATGAAGCTGAAGGAACCATCAAAGGCGACGTCATCCAGAACCCGCAGGGTGGCCTCGAAGTCCGCATCGGTCTCGCCGGGGAAGCCGACAATGAAGTCCGTGCTGAGGGCCATCCGGCTGCGGCCCTCGCCCAGATAACCGAGGCGCTCCAAGTACTCACCGACGGTGTACTCCCGCAGCATTCGCCTCAACACCTGGTCGCTGCCGCTCTGCAGGGGCAGGTGGAGGAAGGGAACCACCTTGGGATTCGTGACCAGCACCCGCGCCAGCTCCCTGGTGAAGTTCATGGGATGGCTGGTGGTGAAGCGGATCCATTCGAGGCCCTCCACTGCGGAGACCCGCTCCAGCAGGTCCGCGAAGGTGCAGCCGCCGGCATAGCTGTTCACGTTCTGGCCCAGCAGTTCCACCTCGCGGTAGCCGCGCTGGACCAGACCCCGCACCTCGGCCAGCACATCCTCGAAGGGACGGTGGCGCTCCGCACCCCGGGTGGTCGGCACAATGCAGTAGGTGCAGGCGTGGTTGCAGCCCTCGGTGATGGTGACCAGGGCCTTGGCCGTATCCCGGCGACGCGTGACGGAAGGCGGGAATAGGTGGTTATCCGGATATTCGCCCGTATCCATCACCCGGGCCTTGCCTTCTCGGGCTTCCGCCACCAGCCGTGGCAGTTGCTTCAGGGCCATGGTGCCGAGCACAAAATCAATGTGCGGCGCCCGCTTGAACAGCGCCGCCTGCTCCTGCTGGGCCAGGCAGCCGGTGACGCCCACCAGCAGGGGGCGCCGCTGCTTCTCCTCACGGAGGCGCCCCAGTTCCGAATAGACCTTGTGCACGGCTTTTTCGCGGATGGAGCAGGTGTTCAGCAGCACCAACTCGGCTTTCTCCACCGAATCCACCTCTTCGAAACCATCGGCCGACAGCAGCCCCGATAGCTTTTCGCCATCGTGGTCGTTCATCTGGCATCCCCAGGTCTGGATGTGGAACTTCATCGGTCCGTCCAAACCTTTCATTTTACCGAAAAATGCTTGGACAGGATTAACAGGATTAAGTGCTTGATTAACAGGATTAAAATCTAAAGTATATTGCCTTTTGAAATCCTGTAAATCCGTCTTTCAATCTTGTTAATCTTGTCTCCTTTTTTTAGAATCCCGCCCGCAGGCTGAACTGCCAGACCCGGGGCTGCTGGAAGTTGCCGGGCGTGAAGGCGCCTCCCACGTTGTTCACCCAGGTCATGGGCTGGCGGTTGGTGGCGTTGAGGACATCCACGGCGGCGCGAAGGTCGATCCTCCGCATGCGGGTCCGCCAGGCCAGGCTCAGGTCCAGACTCATGGCCTGGGGCAATTCCTGGTCGCCGCGAACGACGCCGGGCGCCAGCACGTGGTCCCCTGAGACCTTCACGAGGCTGCTGTACCGCAGGCCCGACCGCCAGAAGAAGGCGAAGGAGGATTCCAAGTTCCAGGGCAGCGCCGCGCTGCCGAAGGCCTTCCAGGCGTGTTTGACCTCTTCGTTCAGGTTGCCGTCGTACCGGGGCAGGCGGTAGTCCTGGCGCAGGCTCGGGATGGACGCGAAGCCCGTGTTCTTGCCCGAGGAGGTGTTCACGTTGCCCACCTCGGAATTGCCGTTCAGATCGCCCCAGCTGTAGCTCACCTGAAGCCGGTGCCCGCCCTCGAACACGCGTCGAGCCACCAGGTCCAGGCCTTGGTAGTCCCGCTTCAGGCCAGGCAGGTTGGCGATCACCTTCTTGGTGCTGGAGCTGTTGGCCAGGGCGTCCAGTTCGGGCAGGTAGCCATAGGTGGCGCTGTAGGTATCGATGAGATCGCGCACCGTCTTGAGGGTGAGGGCGCCCTCCAAGGTCCAGGCTCCGATCCAGGGAACCTCCTGGAGGCGCTCTACCCCCAGCTGGTAAAGATCGGTGCGCGGGGCTCGGAGGTCCCCCACAGCCACGTTTTTCACCCCCTGCACCCCGTTCACCTGCCAGGTCCGCCAATCAGTCAGCGAAGGGATCCACACCTGCGTCAGTGTGGATGGCCCACCGGTGGTCGCTCCGGCCGCGGTCAGGTTTCCGGCCGTGGGTGGGCTGTAGATGCGGCCTGCATAGACGAAGAGCCGGGTGCGACCGTCGTCCTTCAGGTCCCAGGACAGCCCCAGGCGTGGACTCAGGAGTGTCTGGCGGTACAGGCTCCGGCCATCCTCGGCGTCGAGGCCCGCGCGATCCAACCGAAGGCCCAGGTTGGCGGTCCAGCCTGCGGTGAAACCCCAGTCGTCCTGGAGGAAGATCCCCAGCACGGATTGCTTGAGCGGGTGGCCGTACGAGCCGCCGTCCGCGAGGGTTCTCGTATACAGATAACTGGTCCGGCCCCCCGCCAGTTGGCCCGATACGGGGCTGGCCGCGGCCAGGCTGTCGGCGGCCGAATAGCCGAAGCTGCTGCCATGGACGGCCAGGAGTCCCGCCTGAATGGCGGCGAGGTCTCCCGCCGCGGGCCCGGCGCCCCCTGCGGCGCGATCCAGGTAGGAGAGGCCGAACGAAGGCCGCTGGAAGACCTTGGTGTACTCCGACCAGAGCCCCTGGAAGCCGCCCTTGATCTGGTGCGGACCATCGAAGTAGCTGAGTTCACTGCGAAGCGTCAGGTTCTTGATGCGGTCCAGACGGTCTTCGCCGTAGGCCCCGAAGGATTCTCCGCCGGGCGCGTCCAGCTGGCCGCGAAAGGGCCCTGCATCCGGCCTGCCAGGGAACCAGTGGAAGCTCGTGCGGTGCAGGCCCAGGGTGTTCTCCCAGGTGAGCTGCGGTCCGAGGGCGCCCACATGCTTCAGGAGGTAGCTGTCGCCGCCCCGGGTGCGGTTGGGCTGCTGGAAGTCCTTCACGCTGCTGTCCCCGGCGGTGTCGAAGTTCGCCTGGGTAACGGGATCCCCGAAATAGCTGAACTCGAAGCGATGGTCCGCGCTGGCCAACCAAGTGAGTTTGAAGAACCGGTAGCTGCGGTCCTCCACCTGGCTTCGCCGGTGGGGTGCCGTGCCCACCGGCTGGACATTCTCGAAATCCAGACTCAGCAGCTGACGGTTGAAGGCACCGAAGAAGAACAGCGTGTTCTTGACGAGGGGCCCGCCGAGGCTGAAGCCCAATTCGTCGGCGTCCGTAGGCCGCTCCTCTGGGGTCGTGGCCTTGCCTGCGTCCGGCTTGGCGTTCAGCCCGCGGAAGATGCGGCTGGTGAATAGGGAGCCGTGGAACTCATTGCCACCGCTCTTCGTCACCAGGTTGTAGACACCGCCTGAGGCGAAGCCCACTTCCGCCTTGTGGCCGCCCGTGGTGAGGGTCTGGCTGTCGAGGATTTCCGTCGAGAGGTTCATGCCGAAGCGGCCCGTGGAGCTGAGCTTCGTTTCCATGCCATCCACCAGGAAGGCATTGGCGTCGAGCATGGAGCCAAGAACCACCGGTTCCGGCTTTCCGGACGGCGTGACCCCGGGCGCCAGGAGGCTGTGTTCGACGTAGCGGTGGGGCGAGAAGGGCAGGCGCACCAAATCCTCGGCGCTGAACATGGTTTGCGCGCCCACGGAGCTGCTCTCGACCCGGAGGGGGGAGGCCTCCACCGCCACCGTGGCCTGGGCCGATTCGGATCGGAGGCGGAGTTGCACCCGTTCATCTGCCTTGAGGTGGAGAATCTGTCCCTGGATGCGGTAGGTCCCAGGCAACAGGCCCGCGGTGGTTGCGATGCCCCTGGCATCCGCACGCAGCTCGCGGTGATCCCCGCGATCCATGGATTCGAGGATCAGGACCGCCTCTGGACGCGGGCGCCCGTCGGTACCCAGGACCTCGATCCGCAGCGAGGCCGTGGTCTGGGCCCACAGCCCCGAGGCCGCCAGACCGAGCGCCAGCGTGGAAAGCGAGGCGCGAAGACGAACCGACATGAACACTCCAGGCAGGGCTGTCGAATGGACAACCTTACACTAACCTGACCCGAGTATCGGTGAGTCTCAGCTCGATTCTTCTCAAGATGAAAAACTGGAACCACAGATTCCACAGCTTTTAACAGATGACCGCCGACCCACCACGGATGGGCCCGCCGCACGGCGGCCTCCGGCTTTGCCGGCGCTCCCAATGAAGCCCATGCATGCGAAGCAAAGCCACCAGAAGGGAACTCGTGCCCCCGTTTTTAATCTGTGCGGATCTGCGGAATCCGTGGACCCAAGGCCTTATCTGAGTCATCTGCGGCATCTGTGGTTTCCTGCTTTTCAAGCGGAGCTTGGCCGATAACCAGACGACCTGATTGATGGTTCAGGTTCCTGGGATCTTGATCCGGATCCGGGTGCCCTGCCCGACCTGACTTTCGATGATCATCTCGCCCCCGAGCATGGCGGCGATTCGTTTCACGATGGCCAAGCCGAGCCCATGGCCATCGGGGTTGCGCGCATCCGGTGGACGCACGAAGGGTGTCCCCAGCCGCGGGATCCAGGCCTCCGGGATGCCCGGGCCATCGTCCTCCACGGACAGGGTCACGCCCTCGGATCCTGTCTGCGCCCCAAGCACCACCCGTCCTCCGCAGGGGGCGTGGCGCAGGGCGTTGGCGGTGAGGTTGTGCAGGGCCCGGGTGAGCAGCAGGCGGTCGCCCCGCACCTCGATTCCCGGACCGGCCTCGACCCGCAGCTCCACGCCCGCTTCCTCGGCCGCAGCCTCGAAAAAGCCGCGGACCGCCTCCAGCAGCTCCCCGGCGGGGATCTGCACGTGCGCCAGCCCGGAAGGGGCGTGTTCGGAACGGGCCAGGAACAGGATCTGTTCGATAAGCGCCGCCATGCGGTCGCAATCCTCAATCAGCCCGCCCACCTCCCCGGGCTCCATCGGGGAGGCACCGGCCTGCAGGACGCGGTTTTCCAGGGTGCTGCGCAGGTTCTGAAGGGGCGTCCTCAGCTCGTGTGCCAGTTCGGCCCCCAGGTTGCCCACCCGCTCGAAGGAGTCCTGGAGCCGGGACAGGGCGGCGTTCAGTGTGGCCACCAGTTCCTGCAGCTCAAGCGGGAAGTTTGCCGCCGTCAGACGGCGATCGAGGTTCCGGTCGCTGATGGAACCCGCCTCCAGGATGAGCGCCCCCAGCGGCGCCAGCCCCCACCGGGCAATGCCCCGCGCCAGCAGGGCTGCCGCCACCATGGCCACGAGCACCCCCAACAGCAGGGTGCGGCGGAACCCCTGGATCAGGGCCTCCTCGTGCGTGCGATCCATCACCAGCTGGAGCGCGCCGCGAACTTCCCCCCAGGACCAGGTCCGGACCAGCACCGAGAACACACGCCCACCGGGGTCCTTGACCTCCTGGGCCGCGCCGCCCGGATCCGTCATGGGCAGGGCCGGGAGGCCGGCGATGTCCTGACTCTGGGAAAGGATATGTCCTGCCCCGTCCAGCACGCGCCAGGAGGCCTTTTCCGGCCGCGGCGACCCGCCCTGATCGTGAAGGGGCTGACCCGCAGCCAGCTGCCTCAACAGAAACCGGGCCTGCCCTTCCATGACCTGGGCGTCCTCGGCCTTCAGTGAACGGTGGAGGGCCCGATCCATGAACAGCGCCATGAGCCCCGCCATCATGACGGCGGCGAGGGCGAAGCCCATCTGCAGCTTGCGGAGGATGCTGCCGCTATGCGCTGTCACGGGGTTCCAGGACGAGGCCCACGCCCCGCAAGGTGTGGATGAGCTTGACGGGATAGGGGTCGTCCACCTTGCGCCGGAGACGGAGGATCTGCACATCCACCGCGTTGGGATCCACCGCGCAATCGATGCCCCACACCGCCTGCACCATCTGGCTCCGGGCGACCACCTCGCCGGCGTGTTCGAGCAGCAGGGTCATGATGGCGTATTCCTTGGGCGTGAGGTCGATGCGGTCCCCCGACCGCGTGATGCGGCGGGTGTGCGAGTCCCAGGACAAATCGGCCACCTGGTGGATCTTGAGGCCGGGTGCTGCCTGGAAGCGCCTGGTGATGGAGCGCAACCGAGCCACCACCTCAAGGATGCTATAGGGTTTCGCCAGGTAGTCATCCCCGCCCGCCTCCAGGCCCTTCAGACGGTCCTCCAGGTCCCCCTTCGCCGACAAGAACACCGCCGGGATGGTCTGGTCGCGGTCCCGCAGCCGCCGGACCAGGCTCAGCCCGGACATGCCGGGAAGCATCACGTC
>JANXYT010000334.1 GCA_025355915.1 Holophagaceae bacterium | reverse complement strand
AATCTGCGCATCAAGGCCGATGCCATCGGCGTGCAGGCCGAGGACTACACCACCGACCGTGTGGAGATGGACGAGCTCTATACCGGCCACAAGTCCTGGGAGGTGGCTCCTGCCAAGGTGGATCAGCTCTACGATGGCGGCCTGGCTCCCGATCCTGAGCTCCATCTCCATCCCAATCAGTTTCTCACCCTGGTGGACCAGACCAACCCCAGCCACACGGCCTTGGCCCGTTTCATGGTCGGCGAGGGGCTCCTGCGGCCCCTGCGGCGCATGGAGGCCTACCCCTGGGGCATCAAGCCCCGCAACCGCGAGCAGCAGTTCGCCATGGAGCTGCTGCTGGATTCCACCGTCCAGGTGGTCACGCTGCTGGGCAAGGCGGGCACCGGCAAGACCCTGCTGGCCATCGCCGCGGGTCTGCAGCTGGTGGTGGACGACGAGGCCTACGACAAGATCCTCGTGAGCCGGCCAGTCATGCCCATGGGCCGCGACCTGGGCTACCTGCCCGGGGACATCAGCGAGAAGCTGCGGCCCTACATGCAGCCGATCTACGACAATCTCGAGTACATCGTGGGGGCGAACACCGAGGCCCGGCGCCGCACCACCATGACCGCCGCTCAACTGGAAGAGGCGGGGTACCTCAGCGTCGAGCCCCTCACCTACATTCGCGGCCGCAGCATTCCCCGGCAGTACCTGGTGGTGGATGAGGCCCAGAACCTCACGCCCCACGAAGTCAAGACCATCCTCACCCGGGCCGGAGAGGGCACCAAGGTGATCTTCACGGGTGACCCGCACCAGATCGACAACCCGTACGTGGATGCCAGCACCAACGGCCTCAGCTTCCTGGCGGAACACTTCAAGCACCTCGACATCTCCGGCCACGTCACCCTCATGAAGGGCGAGCGCAGCAAGCTGGCGGAGATGGCGAGCAACCTCCTCTAGGAGTTTCTGATGGCGGATGGATCCTGGGACAACGGCGGACACGGCGTGCCGGTCAAGGCGGGCATGCCTCTGTGGGGCAAGATCGCCCTCGGTTGCGGCATCGCGTTCCTGGTCGTTCTCGTGACCTGTGTCGGCGGCATCGCCTACGTGGCCAACAAGGCCAAGAAGGACCCCGAAGGTTTCAAGCACCAGGTCATGGGCTTCGCCCTCGACAAGGTGCGCCCCGACTGGGATGACTTCCGGGCGGTGGTGGACCAGTTGCGCACGCCGGAGGGCTGCCGGGTTCTCTATGCCTCGAATCCCGACTTGGCCAAGACCTGGCCCACCGAACCTGAGTTCCTCGCCGCCGCTGCCAAGTGGCAAAAGGATCTGGCTCCCACCCCTGACCTGACGCCGGACCTGATGGAGCATCAGGGGCTCCGCATCAACCACGATCTCGGCGGAAAAGTCGAGGTGGGTTGGAGCCCAAAGACGGGCCGGGCGGTCTATGTCACCTTCGCGGGCAAGAGAAAGTCTGAGGACAAGGGCCCGCGTCGCCTGGTGGAACTGGACGTCCGCTAGGGCTTCTCGGCCGATCCGCATTGAGCCTGCGGGCTTTTTCCGCCAAGATGCAGTCATGACTGCAGCTTCCGGATCTGTATCTGATGCCCTTGCCCTGCTCACAAAGGGCACGGTGACCTGCCACAAAGTCGAGCAGCTTGAAATGAAGCTCAAGCAGGGGCGGCCTCTGCGCATCAAGGCGGGTTTCGATCCCACGGCGCCGGATCTGCACCTCGGCCATGGCGTACTCATCCGCAAGATGGCCCAGTTCCAGAGGCTCGGCCACGAAGTCACCTTCCTCATCGGCGATTTCACCGGACTCATCGGCGATCCCACCGGTAAGAAAGCCACGCGTCCTCCACTAACTCGGGAAGAAGTGCTGGCGAACGCCGAGACCTACAAAACCCAGGTCTTCAAGATCCTGGATCCGGAACAAACGAAGGTCCGCTTCAACAGCGAATGGCTGGGTCCCCTCCACGGCGAGCAGTGGATCCGCCTGGCTTCCCGGTTCACCGTGGCCCAGATGCTCGAGCGCAATGACTTCGCCAAGCGCATGGAGGCCCGCGAACCCATCGCCCTCCATGAACTGCTCTACCCCCTGACCCAGGCCTATGATTCCGTCGCCCTCGAGGCCGATGTGGAACTGGGCGGCAACGATCAGCTCTTCAACCTCATGCAGGGTCGCATCCTCCAGGAAGCCTCGGGTCAGCAGCCCCAGGTGGTGCTCACCGTGCCTCTGCTGCTGGGCCTGGACGGCGTGGAAAAAATGTCCAAGTCCCTGGGCAACTACATCGGCTTCATGGAGGATCCGGACACCCAGTTCGGCAAGGCCATGAGCGCCAGCGACACCCTCATGTGGGATTGGTACCTCCTGCTCACCGATAAGCTGCCTGCCGAGATCGAGACCCTCAAGCAGGGGCATCCCATGGACGCCAAGAAGGCCCTGGCCCGCCTGATCGTGGCGGATTTCCATGGGGCCGCCGCTGGCCGGGAGGCCGAGGATCGCTGGATCCGCCGCTTCTCGGAACGCAGCCAGGAGCAGGCTCCCGAAATAGCCGTGGCCGCCACGAACGGTGAGGTTCAGCTGTCCCGTCTGCTGGTGGAACGTGGCCTTGCCGCCAGCCGCAAAGAGGCCGAGCGCCTCATCGGCCAGGGCGCGGTGAGCCTGGATGGCCAGAAGGCCGCGGACCCGGCCCTGCGGTTGGCGCTGCACTCTGGACAATCCCTCCTGGTGAAGGTGGGGAAACTCAAGCTCGAGCGATGGGTGGTCACATGAGCCTTCCGGCCCTCAAGGATCTGTTCGCCCGGCACCGGGCGCGGGCCACGGGCCTGTGGCGCCTGGGCCAGGAGCCCTATCGGACGGTGTTTCTGGAGGCGGGAGACATCGTCTTCGCCGCCAGCACCCATCCGCTGGACCGTTTGACCCATCTGTTGGTGGAGCGGGGCAAGATCACCCAGGCCCAGCTTGACTACGCCATGGCCAACCTCAATCCGGCCATGTCCATCGGCAAGAACCTCATCGAAATGGGCTTCATCACCCAGCGGGACCTGCTGGATGTGGCCCGGGCCCAGGTGGAACGGGTGGTCTGGGCCTGCCTTGCCGCCACGGAGCAGGTCCCCACCTTCGACGCGAAAGATCTCGACGCCACCACCGTGCGCCTGCCGTTCGATACGGCCGCCATGCTGCTGGCCGGGGTCCTGAACTTGCGGGACCGGGAGCGGATGCTGGAGGAACTCGGCCCCTTGAATCAGGTGGTGGTGCTGGAGGGTCGCCGCCACCAGGAACTCACCTTGCCCCCTGACCTGGTCAAGCTCCCCGGCCTCCTCGACGGCAGCCGCACCTTGATGGAACTCAGCCGGGAGTCGGGCGTCGAACCCTTCCGTCTGGGGGCCTTCATCCTCTTCCTCCGGGAGATGGGTTGGGCGCGACTCCACGAATTACCACCCCTGGACCGCCGGGCCCTGGAACTGGCTCTGGACCCGACCGAGCCCATCATCACGCCGACCCTCCCCGAGCCTGCGCTGGCACCCCTGCCCTCCCTGTTCGCGGAGATCCACGCCAGCCAGCGGCCCACAACCAACCTGGAACACCTTTCGGAGGCCTTGGACCAGTTGGGCCCAGAGGACGAACTGGACGGCCCCTTCACCCCAGACACCTCTCGCGTTCCCCTTCGGGTGGAACCCGCCCTGCCCATTCAACATGAGGCCGAGGGCCGCACGGAGGGCCCCGCCACTCCCTCTCAGGCAGAGGTCACCCCTGGGTCCTCCAGGCGTCCTTGGGTCCTGATCGCCCTCCTGGTCCTCTTCGGGGGCCTGTGGGCCGGAATCAGCTGGTTCCGTCGGCCCCAGTTCAACATTCCGGCCGCATCGAGGGGGGTCGAACCCGCTCGGACAACCAAGCCCACCGTTCCCGCCCCGGAGGCCCCCCCGCCTGTCCCTGTTCAGGAGCCGGAGAAGCAATCCGAACCCGAGTCGCCCAGGCCCGCACCCCAGACGCCCCCCGTCCAGAAGCTAGAAACGTCCACGGTTCCCTCCAAGGCCGATCGTCTCCAGACAATCATCCAGGGTGATTGGAAGCGCGCCATGGTCCAGGGGGCCCTCCAGAGGAAGGCCCTCCAGGGCCGCTGGACCCTCCGTCTGGAAATCGCCTGCCAAGGCAGCACGGTTCAGCACGCCACCGACCTGCTTAAAGCTCAGGATCCGGACCTCTTCCTCACCCCCATGGCCATGCGGGACGGGCGGACCTGTTACCAGGTCTTCCTGGGGTCGTTCGGATCCGAGGCCGCCGCCAAAGCCGCCGCCAAGAAACTGCCCGCCCCCTTCCTCGCTGAAGGGAACCGGCCGAAGCCGTTTCGGGTCGCTCAGATACCTGACCGCCAGTAATTCTAAATACAACCATTCCTCAATATATCAATTTATTAATGCCCGGTCCTTTACAAACGGTCTAGGCATGGCCATACTTTATATGTATACGAACTGGTCCATTAAATATGACCAACTGATCTTTGTGGAGTCCGATGCTGTCACCCTTCCATCCCACCAATTGGAGTCAGGCCTGCGCGTCGTGGATCCACGAGATCCATATCGCCTTCGATCCTCCAGTCCCCGTGGAACCAGGCAAGGGCGGGCTCCTTCGACTCATGCGGTGGAGCACCCCGCGGGTGGCAACCCTGGTGGCGCTCAGCTTCACGCTCCACTGCACCCGTCCCCCGGCCTCCTTTTCCACGCCACGCAGTGGACCTCGGGACGGGCGGACGGCCACTGGTGCCCAGGCCTACGTGGAAGAGGGTGTGGCCAGCTGGTATGGCGGCAATGACGATGGATTCGCCGGAAGGCCTACTGCCAGCGGGGAAATATTCGACCCCGAGCAGTACACCTGTGCCCATAGAACACTCCCCTTGGGCAGCTTCGTGGAGGTCGAAAATCTGGAGAACCGGAAGCGGGCTGTCCTTCGGGTGAACGACCGAGGCCCCTTCATCAAGGGCCGAATCCTGGATCTCTCCAAACGGGGAGCCCAGGAGCTGGGCTTCCTTGGTCAGGGCACCTCCCGGATCCGGCTCCGCGCCGTGGACGCCATGGGCCTCCCCACGGCCCTGGATCCTGCGGGAAACCAGACCGATCCCTTTGTGGTGCAGGTGGCCTCACTTTCAGATCCCAAAAATATTGAAGTACTTACACGCGAACTTGAAAACACCTTCGGAGTGGTCACCCTCCAGAGTGCAGTCACCCGAAGTGGACAGTCCGTGAAACGGGTCCGGGTGGGCAGTTACTCCAGCCGACAGGATGCGGAACTGGCCGCCGAAGAGATCGCCAAGCTCCTGAAGGACCGCGGTGTCGAACCCTTCATCACACGCGAACGCTGACCCTGGTCCCCTGCGCCCCTACCTGGTGATTCCGGCCGGGGGGCGGGGGCTCCGCATGGGCGGCGGGTTGCCCAAGCAATTTCGGGACTGGGATGGGCGCCCCCTGCTTCAGGTGACGGTGGAAGCCTTCCTGGCCCCGGGCATGCCCCATCTCGCGGGCATTGCACTCGCTGTCCCGGAATCCCACGTGGCGGAAGCCCGCGCTTGGTCCTTCGGTGTCCCTTGCACCATCGTTCCCGGCGGCGACACCCGGCAGGAATCCGTGTGGCTCGCCCTGAGGGCCCTCCCTGATCAGCCCCTCGCCCCGGTGATGATCCACGATGCCGTGCGACCCTTTCCCCCCGCCGCCCCGCTTTGGGAAGCCCTGGAAGCCCTCAACCGGTTCGATGGCGTGCTGCTGGGCGAACCCTCCACGGACACCCTCAAGCGGGTGGATTCGCTTGGGCGGGTGCTGCGAACCGAACCCCGGGAGGAGTTCTTCCGGGCGCAGACGCCCCAGATCGCCCGGCTGGGTACGTGGCTCCAGGCCTTTCGCGCCGCCGAGGAGGCCGGGTTCGCTGGGACGGATGACGTGGCCCTGCTCGAACGCCTGGGTTTGGCGGTGAAACTCATCCCCAGCCCCAGTTCCAACTTCAAACTCACCACCCCCGAGGACTGGGAGCGCGCCCACCCTCACTGACCACAGTCTGTGGTGAAGGGACTACATTTCTATTCCTTCTTTCTCTAGCTAAATCATGAAATGATTTAGCTAGCAATACGGCATAAAACTGGCTTATAGATACGCGAGGCCCTCCTATGCCCCGCAACACCACCCCCCAGACCCTGAGCCGCGAGATGACGATCTCGGGCCGCGGCCTGCATGGCAACCTACCGTGCTCCGTGCGCCTCGTGCCCGTGGCAGCTCCCGCGGGTCTGGTCTTCGTTCACACTCCCTCAGGCACCGAGATCCCCGCCAAGGCGGAGTTGGCAGGCGACCTTGTCCTCTCCACCACCCTGGTGAAGGATGGCGTGCGCTTGCAGACCATCGAACATCTGCTCTCTGCCCTGTCCGGTCTTGAGGTCGAGCACCTCCGCATCGAAGTGGACGCCGAAGAACTGCCCATCCTCGACGGCAGCGCCGCCCCTTGGGTGGATGCCATCCTGCAGGCCGGCATCCAGTCTCTGGCGGGTCGCCGACGGTTCATGAAGATCATCCGCCCCGTGGAAATCCGGAACGGCGATCGCTGGATCCGCGCCCTGCCCTTCGATGGCCTGCGCCTGCGCTACGTCATCGATTTCCCCATTCCCGCCCTGGGCCGCCAGAGCCGCGAATTGAGCCTCACCCCTGAGAAGTACCGCCGGGAGTTGGGCGCTGCCCGTACCTTCTGCCTGGCCCAGGAGATTGACCAGATGCGTGCCCGCGGCCTGGCCCTCGGCGGCAGTTTGGACAACGCCGTGGTCTTCGGCACCGACGGCCCCTTGAACGAATCCCTTCGTTACGAGGACGAGGCCGTCCGCCACAAGATGCTCGACCTGGTGGGTGATCTCGCCCTGCTTGGCGCACCTTTGCTGGGTCTCGTGGA
>JANXYT010000307.1 GCA_025355915.1 Holophagaceae bacterium | reverse complement strand
GCCTTCGACGTGCTGCTGCACGTGGGCACGCTGGTGGCTTTGATGATTTATTTCCGGCGCGATCTGGTCCAGGTGGTCATGGGTTGTTTCGGGATGGACAAGGAGGGAGGCAGGCTGGCGCTCTGGCTGTTCGTGGCGATGATTCCCACGGGGATCTTCGGGCTGGCCACCCGGGGCTTGAAGGAGGCGGCGAAGGAACACCTCTGGGTGTACGGCGTGGGCCTGCTCTGCACATCCGCCCTGCTCTTCGTGGCGAACCGCCTCAGCCAGCAGCGGGCGAACCTGAACCACCAGGATCTGGCGGGGCGCGACCTCCGGGATCTGAGGGCGATGGACGCGTTGGCCGTGGGCACCATCCAGGGCCTCGGCGGCGGGTTCGGACTGTCCCGCTCGGGATCGACCATTTCCATCGGCGTCTTTCGCGGCCTGAAGCTCCCGGCCTCGACGCGCTTCAGTTTCCTGCTTGGCATGCCCACCATCGCCGCCGCGGCGGTGGTCGAGCTGCGGGGGCTTCTGAAACCCATTTTTAATCACCAACCCCTTCCACCTGAATTGGCCTTCCCGCCGGGATCCCTTTCTCCAATTCTGCTCTGCACCGCGGGCGTGATCGCGGCGGGTATCGCTGGCTATCTCGCCATCGGCCTGCTGGACCGGTTCACCCGCAGGCCCCGGCTCAACGGCTTCGCGGTCTACTGCCTGGCCCTGGGCCTGGTGATGCTGACCCTGTCGGCCACCGGGGCGCTCAGCCACCGCTGATGGCGTGCCCGATCCCGTTCGCCGGTCAGACAGCCCCGTTCGCCGATGGGCTGGTTCGCGCCTTCGGAACATTCCTAGACTGAATCCATCCCACCCGGAGGTCTCGGTGATCCACCTGAGCGAGGTCCACAAGTCCTTCACCGTGAAGGATCGCAAGACCCGAACCAACAAGCGCATCGACGCCGTGCGGGGCATTTCCCTCACCGTGAAACCAGGCGAGATCTATGGACTGCTGGGGCCCAATGGTGCGGGAAAATCCACCACCCTGCGGATGATCGCGGGCCTGATGGATCCGGATGCGGGCACCATCAACGTCTGCGGGTTCGACACCCGGCTGAAGCCTGAGGCCGTGCGCGGCTGCATGGGCTACCTCAGCACGGACATGGGGGTCTACACCCGCTTCACGCCCCGGGAACTCCTTCGGATCTTCGGAGAATTCCAGGATGTCGATCCAGTCACCGCCGAGCGCCGGGGCATGCACCTGCTGGAGAAGCTCCAGCTGGCCGATTTCGCTGATGTGAAGATGGACGGGTTCTCCTCGGGCCAGAAGCAGAAGGTGAGCATCGCGCGAGCCCTGCTGCACGATCCCAAGGTGGTGATCTTCGACGAGCCCACCACGGGGCTGGACGTGCTCACCGCCAAGACCGTACTGGACCTGCTGCGCATCATGCGGGAAGAGGGCCGCACGGTGATCGTCTCCACCCACGTCATGCCCATGGTCGAAGACATCTGCGACCGGGTGGGCATCATCTTCGACGGCAAGCTCCACGGGGACGCGCCACCGCGAGACATTCTGCAATCCCGGCACGCCAAAACCCTGGACGAAGTCTTCTTCCAGCTCGCGGCTGAATCCGAGGGAGTCAACCCATGAGAGGTGCCCTGCTCATCGCCAAGAAGGAGTTCCTCGAGCTCTCGAAGGACCGCAAGACCATGTTCTTTGCCTTCGTGCTGCCCTTCCTGCTCTATCCCGCCATGTTCGGCATGATGGCCAAGATGGGGAAGCGGGACGCGGACCAGAACCGCAACAAGGCAAGCCGGGTCTACCTGTCGGACCCTTCGGGGGCGCTCTCCCCCATGCTTAAAGCGGATCCCAAGCAATTCGAGCTGGTCCCGAAGCCCGAGGGTGACGTGAAGCAGGCCATCCGGGACCAGAAGCTGGAACTCGCCCTTGAGGTCGAACCAAAAGCCGCCGAGGCCCTTCAAAAGCAGGAGACCTTCACCGTCACGGCCACTCAGGATGAGAGCGAGCACGCCTCTGTATTGGCTTTCAAGCGGTTCCAGGAGGCCCTGAAACCCCAGCAGAAGGCCTGGGTCCAGGGGCGCCTGCAGGCCATCAATGCGTCATCCCAGCTGGCCGATCCCCTGAAGGTGGAGGCGAAGAATGCCGCCGATACCGCCCTGGAAATCGGCAAGGTCTTGGGCCGGATGTTGCCCTACATGCTGATGATCATGATGTATGCAGGCTCCATGCAGCACGGCATCTACGCCACGGCGGGGGAGAAGGAACGGCACACCCTCCTGAGCCTCATGGCCACTCGGCTGCCCCGAAGCCAGATCATCCTGGGAAAGCTCCTCTACATCTTCAGCATGGGCGTCATTTCAGCGCTGCTCAACCTGCTGAGCATCGGCCTCTCGATTCCCTTCATGGGCGGCGGGTCGACGGGCTCCCTGCAGGCCATGGCGGCCATCGCCAACCCCATGACCCTGGGGCTGACCTTCATGATCATGGTGCCTTTGGGGCTCTTCTTTGCGAATTTCATCCTGCTCCTGGGGGTCCAGGCCAGGAACACCATCGAGGCGGGAACCGCCATCACGCCGGGCATCTTCCTCGTGCTGTTCCTCGGTGTCTTCACCATGATGCCGGGCGTCGACAAGATGGCCTTCCTCTCCTACGTGCCCGTGGTGAACGTCTGCCTGGCGCTGCGGAAGCTGTTCAGCCAGCAGTTCAGCTGGGTCGAATACCTGGTGGCCTTCACCATGACCGTCGGCCTGGCCGGGCTCATGACCCTGGTCTCCACCCGCATTTTGAACCGCGAAAAAGCACTGTTCAAAATGTGATTCCTTCCCCTATCGACCGCGAACCCGGATTTGCCGGAGAAACCCTGTCACTCTATAGTTTCTCCAAAGCTTCCCGAGGATTCCGCATGGCGACGAAGGCCAAGACCACACCCGATCCCAAGTCCGCCCCGGCGTCAGCTCCTGCCGTTCCTTCCCCGCTTGCCACGGCCTTCGCCAAGGCCGTGAAGCTGGTGGACTCGGGCAAGCACGCCGAAGCCGCGAAAGCCCTGGAATCACTCATGGTCGAGGCCCAGGCGGCCGGTGAATGGGCCATGAAACGCCGGGCCCAGGTCTACCTCGCCCTGGCAGACGCCAAGATCCATCCGGCCAAGACCGCCGTCGTTGATCCGATCACCGAGATCCAGGCCTGCCTGAATCGCCACGAAACGGATGAGGCGATCAAGCTCAGCGAAAAGGCCCTCAAGAGCCACCCCACCGTGGGTTCGCTGCACTACCTCCGCGCGGTCGCCTTCGCCCAGGCCGAGAACACCGAAGCCTCCGCGGAAAGCCTGAAGAAGGCCATGGACCTCGAAGGTGACTTCGTCTTCCAGTGGCACATGGAGCCCGACTTCAACCCCATCCGGAAGTCCCCGCTGTTCGCCTTCACCGAAGGCCGCTGAGCCAGGGATCCTCACTTCATGGTCGAGGCTCCGGGTCTCAATGCTGACCAGCCTTTGCGGGTGGTCGCCCTGGGGGGGGGTACCGGTCTTGCCGCCCTTCTTCGGGCCCTCAAGGGGGAGGCTGGACGCAGCCACGACCCCTGGAAGCTGACGGGCATCGTCACTGTATCGGATAACGGCGGTTCGTCGGGCCGGTTGACGGCTGAACTGGGTGGCATCCCCCCCGGTGACCTGCGCAACTGCCTGGCGGCGCTCACGCTTGAAGATTCCGCTCTTTCCGACCTGCTGAACTACCGTTTCAGAGGCGATGGCAGCCTGGCGGGCCACTCTCTCGGGAACCTGATGCTCTGGGCCCTTGCGGACCTCACCGGCGATTGGGTTCGAGCCATCCGCCAGCTCTCGAGCGTGCTGGTGACCGTGGGGCGACTGTTCCCTTCGACCGTCGTGCCCGTCACCCTTTGCGCCGAGGACATGGAGGGACGACGCTACGTGGGTGAAACGGCCGTGGGCTCCTGCCTTCCGCCCCTCGCCCGGCTGTGGCTGGAGCCACGGGAGGCCGAGTCCTTGCCCGAGGCTGTCCTGGCCCTGCTTAGGTCCGACCTGATCATCCTCTCTCCCGGCAGCCTTTACACCTCCACCATCTCGAACCTGCTGCTGGAAGAATTGCAGGAGGCCATCGCTTCCTCGCGCTCCCCCGTGGTCTACGTCGCGAACCTCATGACCGAACCGGGCGAAACCTCCGGGCTGGACCTTGAGGCCCACGTGGCCGCCATCTCGGCCCTGGGCCGGACGCGGATCTCCGCCATCATCGCCAATGCCGCCCCGCTGCGTCCTGACATGCTGGCGAGGTATCAGGAGGAGGGTGGTGAACCCCTTCACACTGAAGCCGACATGATCATGGGCATCCCGGTCTACCGGTACCCTCTGCTGGATATCGAGGCACCCAAGGCCCGGCACCACCCGGACCTGCTGAACCAGGCCATCCGCAAGGTCCTAGCCAAGTTGTGACCCTCTATCGGAGCCAGCGGGAATGCCGATGAGGCGGTCAGGGCGTGAAGCGCCCTTGTAATTTTTTGATGAATATGGCTTTTCTAACAAGGACCGGGGTAGGCTGGTCTAGGCAGGAGGCGGCATTTGGCGCTGAGCGGTGATCTGGCGACCATGGGCCTGGAGGACATCTTCCAGTGGCTGGCCGTGGGCAAGAAAACCGGTGTCCTGGAACTCAAGGGCTCCTTGCACACCAAGCGGGTCGCCTTTCATGAAGGCCGCATCACCAGCATCTGGTCCTCTGACCCCCGCGAATACCTGGGCCAGTATTTGCTGGCCTTCAACCGCATCACCGAGGACCAGCTCCGGGAGGCCCTGGCCACCCAGGAGGACGAGCAGCAACTGCTTGGCCGCATCCTCGTCAACCGCCAGCTCGTGACCGAAGCCGAGATCCGGCGCATCCTTCAGCTGAAGGTGGAGGAGAGCATCTTCGACACCTTCCTGTGGAGCATGGGCACTTTCGAGTTCCACGATGGTGTTGCCTCCCATCAGAAGTCCATGCTCCTCAGCCTGGACGTCACCCGCATCGTGCTGGAAGGCGTCCGCCGCCTGGATGACTGGAAGCGCGTCCGCAAGGTCATCAGGGGCGGCGACGCCGTGCTGGCGCCCGTTTCCGAAGC
>JANXYT010000130.1 GCA_025355915.1 Holophagaceae bacterium | reverse complement strand
TGCCGCCGCCTGGAGGCCTGGCTGGCGGACCATCAGGTCGCCCACACCAAGGTGGACATTGAGACGGTGCCGGGAGCGGCCGAAAAGCTCGAAACCGAGACCGGCAAGCGGGCCATTCCGTTCGTGCTGGTGGGGGGGAAGCGCTGGGTGCGGGGCTATCACAAGGAACTGCCCCAGCGGCTGGACGGGTCGTTGCTGGTGGAGGAGTTGCTGGCGGCGGGGAAGTAACGCCGCCCCGGTTCCGGCTTGCTGTGGCCGATCTGGCCGGATCATGGCACCCTAAGGGGTTCTCCGGGAGCCCCTGTGGCTAGCATTTTTTCCAGCCAGTTCTGGTCCAACCTATTCCATTCGGATTTGGCCATCGACCTTGGTACCGCCTCGACCCTGATCCACACCAAGCAGGCCGGACGCATCGTCATCTATGAGCCCTCCATCGTGGCCGTGAATACCCTCACCCACGAGGTGGAGGCGGTGGGCGACGAAGCCAAGCAGCTGCTGGGCCGCGCTCCCCAGGGCGTGCGGACCATCCGGCCCATGAAGGACGGCATGATCTTCGAGGTGGACGCCGCCGAAAAGATGCTGGCCCAGTTCATCGCCAAGGCCCGCCCGAACCGGGGCATCGCCCGCACCCGCATCGTGGTCAGCGTGCCGCCCCGGGCCCACCAGGTGGCCCGCCGGGCCGTGAAGCAGGTCTGCTATGACGCCAAGGCTGGCGAGGTGTTCCTGGTGGATCAGACCATGGTGGCGGCCATCGGCGCGGGTCTCGCCATCAACGAGAAGCGCGGCTGCATGATCGTAGACATCGGCGGGGGCACCACGGACGTGGCCGTCATCAGCTACAACGGCAAGGTGTTCTCGGATTCCATCCTCATCGCCGGCGACGAGATGGACGAGGCGATCGTCAAGTACATCCGCGAGAAATACAACGTGCTGATCTCCGAGTCCTCGGCCGAAGAGGTGAAGTGGACCCTGGGTTCCGCGTTCCCCTCGGAACTGACGCGCACCATGGATGTGAGTGGCCGCGACCAGTTCGAGGGGCTGCCCAAGACCCTCACCCTCAACGACGCCGAGATCCGCGAGGCCCTGGCTGAGCCCATCAACGCCATCATCGATCTGGTCCGCAAGGCGTTGAACGAAACGCCCCCTCAGCTCGCGGCGGATCTCATCGATCGCGGCATCTGCCTCACGGGCGGCGGCTCGCTCATCCAGGGCATGGATGAACGGCTGCGCAAGGAGACCCATCTGCCGGTCTTCCGCGCGGAGGATCCCCAGACCGCGGTGGTGCGCGGCACCGCGCTGCTGCTGGAGAACATCCCGCTTTTACGCCGCATCCAGATCCTCGACTAGCCGGGAGGACGCATGGTCGTCCGCACAGCCAGGTGGGGATGGAGCCGCACGGGCTGGCAGCGGCTAGCTTTGATGCTCCTTTGGCTGGGCCACGGCGCCTGGGTGTTGCTCGGCCCGAATCCCGGCCGCCACTGGACGAGCCTGGCCGATGCCCTGTCGCGGCCGTCCCAAAGCCTCGCATCCCGCTGGGAGCACTGGCGTGTCTCCCGCAGGGATGCCGCCCGGAGCCTCACCGAGACGCGCGGCGAGAACGCCAGGCTTTCTGCCGAGTTGGCCCAGCTGAGGACCCAGGCTGCCCAGGAGGCCCCCCGGCTGGCGGAAGCGGATGCGGCCGTGCGCCTGCTGGGGCTGAAGCAGCAGATACCCCTTGAGCTCAAATCGGCGCGCGTGATCTTCAGCACGCGGCCGGCCACCTTTGGCGGCCTGATCCTCGACCGGGGCAAGGATCTGGGCCTGGTGTCTGATCAGGGGGTGCTGGTACCCGAGGGCATCGTGGGGCGGCTTTGGTCCGTCAGCGGCACCCAAGCCAAGGTGCTGCCCGCGGACGCGCCCAACGCCTCGGTGGCGGTGATGCTCATGCGCAGCCGGGCCACCGGTGTGCTCCAGGGCCAGGGGTCAGGGCGGGCGCTCATCCGCTACGTCAGCAATCAGGAGGTGGTGCAGGCGGGCGAAGCCGTGTTGACCAGCGGACTGGATCGCGTCTTCCCCCGCGGCCTGCTGGTCGGCTATGTGGGCGAGGTGGCCCAGGGCGACCTGGAACTGCGGGTGATCGTCAACCTGTCGGCGCCCCTGGACCGCCTGAGCACCGTGCTCCTGCTGCCGCCGCAGCCGCCTCTTGAAGTGCAGGCACCCTTCCTCGCATTGGAACCGAAACCCCAGCCGAAGCGGGGGCTGCCGTGAGAATTCCTGAGCCGTCCGCCATCCGCCAGAACCTGCTTTGCGCGACGGCCCTCGGCCTGCTCTTCCTCAGCGCGCCGTTCCCCCGAATCCAGCTGGTCGTGCACGCCATGCTGGTGCTGGCGCTGGCGCCCCGGCCCGGAGCGCCCCTGGTGGGCGCCCTGTGGGCCCTGGCGGCGGGGTGGACCTTGGAAGGCTCTCTGCGTCTCTACCCGCACCTGGGGGGCACCGCCTGGGCGGATCTGACCCTCACCCTGCTGGCCGGGTGGATGGCGGGGCGCTGGCCGCTCGAGGGGCTGAAGGGGTGGTTGGCTAGACTCGCGTCACTCAGCGTGCTGCATGCCCTGCTCCTCCACGGCGCCGTGCGCCTGGCGACGGGCCCCCACCCCTGGGGCTGGGGCTGGTTCTGGACCCTACTGAGCGTCCCGGTCTGGGGCTGGCTCGCCTGGCGGCTGCTCCACACGGGCGCCGGGTCCGGGCGGCGCTGATGGCCGGCGTCGCGGCTCACATCCAATCTGAAATCAGACCCTAACCATGGATCCGCGGCAGCACCCTCTCCTGCGGCGGAGGCTCGGGGCCCTCAAGGTGATGGCCTGGAGCTTGGTGGCCTTGCTGGTGATCATCTACGCCTGGTTGCAGCTGGTCCGGCACGGGGAATTCACGCAGCTCGCCCTGCAACAGGCGGTGAAGGTGCGGCCCATCGCGGCGCCTCGGGGCCTGGTGCTGGACCGCAATGGCTATCGCCTGGTGGACAACCGGCGGGCCCTGCACCTGGTCATCCAGCGGGAGGATCTGCCCACAAAGCCCGAGGTGGTGGCCACGCTCGCCGGGGCGCTGGAACTGGATCCGGCGGCCCTGACCCGGAAGATCCAGATCTACCGCCTGGCCGGGAAGGGCCGTCCCCTGGTGTTGAAGGAGAACCTGGACGAGGCCGGCATCGCCATCGCGGAACGGGTCCGGGCGCGGTTCCCCTTTCTCAGCGTGGAGGTGGCGCCCCGGCGGGTCTACCTGGGGGACGACCTGGCCGGCCACGTGCTCGGGTACGTGGGCGAGGTGGACGAGGAACTGATGAAGGCCAAACCCGGCATCTTCCACCTGGGCGAGACCATTGGCAAGGAGGGCTTCGAGGCCAGCGGCAACGATAAGCTCAAAGGTGTGGACGGGCAGAAGCGCATCCTGGTGGATCAGCTGGGCACCGAGGTCGCCAACTTCGGCCAGGCGGACGCTTCGGCTGGCCGCAGCCTTTTCCTCACGCTCGACGCGGGTCTGCAGAAGGTCGCCATGGATGCCATGGGCCTGGAGGCAGGGGCCGTTGTGGTGCTGGATCTGCGGGATGGCGGTGTGCTGGCGCTGTACTCCAGCCCCTCGTACGATCCGAACCTCTTCCTCAACCGCCTCAGCCAGGACATGGTGGACCGCTACCTGGCCAACAACGTGACCCGGCCCATGGTGAACCGGGCCACCCAGGGCATCTACGCGCCCGGGTCCACGTTCAAGCTGCTGGTGGCGCTGGCGGCCCTGGAGAAGGGCGTCATTACGCCGCAGACACCCATCTACTGCGCCGGGAAGAAGAACTTCTACGGCCGCGACTTCCGCTGCGACAAGCCCACGGGCCACGGCAGCCTGTCCATGATCCAGGCCATCGCCCAGAGCTGCGATGTCTATTTCTACGAACTTGCCTCGCGCATGGACATCGACGACATCTACGCCACGGCGGAGAAGTACGGCCTCACGGAGCGCACGGGCATCGACCTGCCCCAGGAGAAGCGCACCCGAATTCCCAGCCGGGCCTGGAAGCGCAAGGCCTCGCCTCGCGATCCCAAATGGTACGCGGGCGAGACCATCAGCGTGGGCATCGGCCAGGGCGCGGTGGGCGTCACACCCATTGGGTTGGCGCGCTTCTACGCGTTGCTCGCCACCAAGGGGAAGCTGCTCACGCCCCATCTGTTCTACGGCTTCCGGGATGATCGAAGCAACGAGATGGAGCTCGCACCGGCCCCGCCCGCCCAAGACACACCCCTCGATCCGCGGAACTGGGCGATCCTGGAGGAGGGTCTGTACGAAGTGGTGAGGGGTGGCACCGCCGCGGCCTCGGCCCTCAAGGAGATCACCATGGTCGGCAAGACGGGCACCGCGCAGGTCGCCACCTTCGTCGACAAGTCCCACTACGCCCGTCAGGCAAAGAGCCTCAAGGACCACGCCCTGTTCGCAGGTTACGCGCCCCGCGAAAAGCCGCAGATCGCGTTCGTGGTGGTGGTGGAGAACGCCGGATTCGGCGCCAGCAGCGCCGCGCCCATCGCCAAAAAACTGGTGCAGTACTGGTTCCTGGACCGCCCGCAGAACCCGCTGCCCCCGCCCCGGGGCAGGATGGTGGATCCCTTCGCCCCCCAGCAGGTGGAGGCCCCGGAATGAGGGAACGGTTCCGCGCCCTGGATCCCCGGCTTCTATGGGTCATGCTGGCCCTCATCGCCCTGGGGACGCTGACGCTCTACTCCGCCGGGCGCAACACCCCCCAGGCGGGGATCTGGCTCAAGCAGAGCCTCTGGAACCTCATGGGCATGGTACTGCTGCTGCTCTTGGCCACGACGGACCCCCGGCGCATCTTCCGCTACAGCTTCCCCGCCTACCTGCTGGGCCTGGTGGTCCTCGCCGCCGTGCTGGTGGTGGGCAAGAAGATCGGTGGGTCCACCCGGTGGTTCGTCATCGCCGGCCAGTCTTTCCAGCCCTCCGAATTGATGAAGTGGGTGACCCTGCTGTACGTGTCCCAACGGTTGGGATCGCGGCCCGCCGAAACGGTGGGCCGGCTGGAACTCTTCGGCGCCGCGGGGCTGGTGGTCTTCCCCATGCTCCTCATCCAGCGCCAGCCGGACCTGGGCATGGCCCTCAGCTTTCTCCCGATTCTGCTCCTCATTCCGCTCATGAAGGGGTTCCGCGCACGCTGGGTCGTGGCGCTCCTCCTGCTGGTCATCGCGGGCAGCTTCGCGGCCTGGAAGGTCGCGCTGAAGCCCTACCAGAAGCAGCGGGTATTGATCTTCCTCGATCCCTCCAGCGACCTTCAGGGCAAGGGCTACCAGGTGAACCAAAGC
>JANXYT010000268.1 GCA_025355915.1 Holophagaceae bacterium | reverse complement strand
CTGAAACGCACCCAGGAGCTGGTGCTGGCGCCCCTGGGCGGCCTGTTGGGCCTGCGGCGTCTGGACGAGGCCCAGCTGGAGGAGGTGGAGGACCTGCTGCTCCAGGCGGACCTGGGCGTGAAGGCCGTCGACCAGCTGATGGGGCGCCTGCGGGCCGAGCTGTTATGGAGCACCGACATCGACCCCAAGGCCATCCTGAAGGACGAGCTGCTGAAGCTTCTGCGCCAGCGCCCGGCCGCCCCTTTCAAGATTCCCACCTCGGGCGAAGTCACCCAGGTGGTGCTGCTGGTGGGCGTGAACGGGGTGGGCAAGACCACCACCCTGGGCAAACTGGCGGCCCACTTGAAGGCCCGGGGCGAAGGCGTGCTGGTGGTGGCGGGAGACACCTTCCGCGCCGCCGCCATCGATCAGCTGGAACGCTGGGGCGAGCGGGCCGGGGTACCGGTCATTCGCAACCAGATGGGGGGCGACCCGGCGGCCATTGCCTTCGATGGTGCCGCCAGCGCCAAGGCCAAGGGCACGCCCTGGGTGCTCATCGATACCGCGGGCCGGTTGCACACCAAGGACCACCTCATGAAGGAGCTGGACAAGATCCGCCGCAGCCTTCAGAAGGTGATCCCCGCGGCACCCCACCGGGTGCTGCTGGTGCTCGACGCCACCACAGGGCAAAACGGCCTGGTGCAGGCGGAAGCTTTCGCCTTGGCCGCCGGTGTCACGGATCTGGTGCTCACCAAGCTGGACGGCAGCGCCAAGGGCGGCGTGGTGGTGCCCATCCTGGACCGCCTGCAGCTCCCCATCGCCTTCGTGGGCGTGGGGGAAGGCGTGGACGATCTCATTCCCTTCGACGCCGAGGCCTTCGTGGACGGCCTGCTCGATGCCTGACCTGATCCTCACGCCCGCCGTCGCCTGGTCCCTCGCCACGGGCGGTCCCTGGCCGGATCCAGAGGCCCTGGAAGGTGACGCCCGCTTCATGGCCCTGGCGCTCCAGGAGGGCCTGAAGGGGGTGGGCCTCGCCAGTCCGAATCCACCCGTGGGCTGTGTCCTGGAGAAAGCGGGCCGGGTCATCGGGCGCGGCGTCCACACCCGGGCCGGCGATCCCCACGGCGAGGTCATGGCCCTGCGGGACGCCGAGGCCCAGGGCGAAGACCCGGCCGGTGCCACGGCCTATGTGACCCTTGAACCCTGCTGCCACCAGGGCCGCACGGGGCCCTGCACCCAGGCGCTCATCCAGGCGGGCATCGCCCGGGTGGTGGTGGGCGTCCGCGATCCCAATCCCCGGGTGGACGGCGGGGGCCTGGCCATCCTGCGAGCCCAGGGCCTCGCGGTCGAAGAAGGCGTGCTGGGGGAAGCCTGCGCCCGCTTCCATGCCCCCTTCTTCAAGCACATCCACACGGGACTGCCCTGGGTGACCCTCAAGCTGGCCCTGGGGTCGGATGGGGCGCTCGGCCCCCCGGGGCAGACCACCCAGGTGACCCCGCCCGACGTGCAGCGGCTGGCCCACGCCCTGCGCCGGGCCTCGGAGGCCATCGTGGTGGGCCGCCATACCATCGAGGTGGACGACCCCCAGTTGACGGACCGCTGGCCCGCACCCACGGCCCCCCACCGCAGCTTTGCCCGGGTGGTCATGGACGAGGCTGGGCAGATTCCCGCCACCGCCCGCGTATGGGGCCCCGTGGCTGGCCAACCGGTCTTCCGGGCCGTTACCGGGGATCCGGTGCCGCTCCGGGGAGTGGAAGACTTACACCTGCCGCCCGAAGGCCGGGGATGCAGTTTGCGCCACCTGTTGCACGAACTCACCGCCCGCGGCGTGGGCCGGGTGCTTGTGGAAGGGGGGGGGACCCTGGCTGGTGCGTTCCTCACGCAGGGTCTGGTGGACGAATTCCATCGCTTTCAAAGCACGAAGCCCGCGGGTGGAAGCCCCCCGTGCCTCCATCTCCCCCAAACCTGGCAGCACCAAGCCGCGGGGACCTGGCCGGACGGTCGGTGGGAGGTCTGGCGCTAGACTGGCCCTGGCGCACCGTTGGCACGACCCTTGAGAACAGGTACGGTCATCCCGCCTTCGGGCACGCCATGGAGTTACCTATGTTCCCCAGGACGGCAGTCAGCGGATTCATGGTCGTGGCCCTCGCCGTGCTTGCGGGATGTGGCGGCGGTGGGGGCAATGATGGCCCCAGCTCGGTGTCCGTCACCGTGCAGGGTCAATACGAGAAGCGGAGCCTTTCTTCCTCGGGCGTCAGCGCCACCCTCACCACCCTTCCCACGCGCTACGGCTTCGCCCAGGTGGTGAACAGTGCCTCGGGTCGCGTGGAAGCCGCCGGGACCCTGGGTGCCGATGGCACTCGGACCTTCGTCGTTCCCAAAGGCATCACGTTCTTCGTGGCCCTCTACGCCACCGTCGAAGTGCCAAGTAGCACCTCGGGCAGCGGTTTCTTCTTTTATGGAGGGGTCAAGAAGGCCAACCCCACTTCGACCTACGCCAGCGCCGACGCGTTCAACCAGGTTCCCACCTGGTCCACGACCAGCGAAGATTCCGTGGCCAACGCCAGTGGCAACCTCGTCCTGCGGGCCAAAGACGCCACCGCCGAAGCTGGCGCATTTGCCATCGCCGACCAGATGGCCACCTTCGCCCTGGGCCTGCGCGCCCTGGAACCGGGCCTCCCGCTTCCGGAACTCTATTCGTTTTGGAACGCTGGTCCTTACACAACGTATCCTTCCGCGGCCCTCGCGACGGGAGGAACCACTGCCCTGAAGCAAGGATCCGCCCTGGGTGGCCGCGTCATCTTCCAGCACGAGGTCCGGTACGCCGGCCCCGCCGCTTTGGACCGGGGCGCCGACGCCTACAACGACAGCGCCCTGCTCGAAGCCTTCGCGCGGCTGCTCTTCGCGGACGACAGCCTGGCCTATTCCAACGGCACCTTCGGCACCATCATCCGGCGGGATAACGACAATGGCTTCATCCTCCCCTCGGATGCCTCCGAGCCCGCCCTCGCCTTTGTGGCTGGTTTCAGTTCCTTCCTGTCCTGCGCTTTCCGTAATGATCCGTACACCTATGAGGTCCCCACCGGCGGGGGCGCCCCCGCGGTGTTCCGCCTGGACCAGCACACCGGTTTTCTGCCGACGGGCGGCGGGGAATTCTACTCGGGCTCCGTGGCCCGCACCCTCTGGGGCATCTGGAAGCATCCGGCCATCTTCAACGGCACCCAGGACGGACTCAAAACGATGTGGAGTGCCACGGTTCCCACCATCGCCTCCCTGGCCTACGAGTACGGCAACACCCCCCTGGCCTGCTACCCCACCTACCTGACCGGCCTGAGCCGACTGGCGGGGATCTCTGCGGCTACCCCCATCCAGAACGAGCTGTTCCTGGAGGACGTCGGAAACGGGTTTGACCCCACCACCACCATCTACCTGAACGGCCCGACCCTCTGGCAGGTTTCCGCGATCCCCCTTGCGGCTTCTGGCAGCTTCCCCACCTATGCCGCCGGCTATGCGTTCGACCTGAACCAGGCCCAGGCCTTCCGCTTCACCCATGGTGGCGGCCCACGCACCCTGACACTCAGCGCCCCTGGTGCCGGGCTGGTCCTTGAGCTATTCGACAGCATCGGCCTGCTGCGACAGACCGTCGCCTCGTCCGCGGGGATCGGGGTGATCACCCTGCCCAGCCTCTCGGCGGGCACCTATGTGGTCCGGGTGCGCGTGGATCCCTATGTGGTCTATCCGAACGGTACGATCGGCTACAACCTGTCGGTCAACTAGGGTCTGTTTTCAGCCCCCACCCACCAACCGCACCACTTCCAGCCGGTCGCCCTCATTTAGGGCCGTGCTGGGGTGCTCGGCCCGGCGGATGACTTCGCCATTGAGCTCGATGGCGCTGCCAAAGGCGGGGAGGTCCAGCCAGGCGACCAGGTCAGCCACCGTCGCCAGGTCTGGCGTGTGGTGGGATTCGCCGTTGAGGTTCAGGTTCACCGGGCCCCCGCGGCGGCCTGGAAACCCTTCTCCAGATCGGCGATGAGGTCGGGCTCGTCCTCGATGCCCACGGAAAAGCGCAGCAGGCCGCCCGTGATGCCCAGGCGGGCCTTCACCTCGGGGGCCGTCTTCAAGTGGCTCATGCTGGCGGGATGTTGGATGAGGCTTTCCACGCCGCCAAGGCTCACGCCGCGGGTGACGACTTCCAGGCCTTCACAAAAGCACTGCCCGGCCCGGAGGCCGGCGCGAAGCTCGAAACTGATCATGGCGCCAAAGCCCCGGTCCATCTGTCGCTCGGCGATCGCATGGCCGGGGTGGGTGGGCAGGCCAGGGTAGTCCACCCGGGCGACGTGGGGCTGCCAGAGCAGCCATTGGGCCAGGGCCTGGGCGTTGTCCGAGGCCCGGCGCATGCGCAGGGCCAGGGTCTTCAGGCCCCGGTGCAGCAGCCAGGCCGCCATGGGATCCAGGGTGGGACCCAGGAGCTTGGTGAGGTGCCAGCAGGCCACGATATCGGCGTCGGTTCCCGCGATGACGCCCGCCACCACGTCCGAATGGCCCGCCAGGTACTTGGTGGCCGAGGCCACGCTCAGGTCGATGCCGAAGGCCAGGGGTTTCGTGTGAATGGGACTGGGGAAGGTGTTGTCGGCCACCGTGCGGAGGCCGTGCTTCTTGCCAAGGGCAGCCACGGCCGCCAGATCCGTCAGGGCCAGGGTGGGGTTGGAGGGTGTTTCCACCCAGATCATCCGGGTGTTCGGCCGGAGGGCGGCCTCCCATTCGCCCAGGTCCAGGGTGTTCTGCACCCAGGTGACCGTCAGGCCCCGCTCGGCTTCCCAGCGGCGGATGAGTTGTTCCGTGCCGAGGTAGATGGCCGCCGGGGCCACCAGGTGGTCGCCGGTTTTCAGGAAGGCCTCGAAGACCAGGGCGAAGGCGGCCATGCCGGAGGCCGCCACCAGGGCCCGTTCCGCCCCTTCCAGCTCCGCCAGCACGGCTTCGACCTCGCTGGTGTTGGGGTTGCCCCAGC
>JANXYT010000266.1 GCA_025355915.1 Holophagaceae bacterium | reverse complement strand
GCTTCGGCAACTCGTTTAGGGGGATGTGCAGCCCGAAGCCCATGCGCCAGGCGGCGTGCTCCTCCTTGAACCGGATGTCCACCAGCACGGCCTTCTTCTCCTTGAGGAGGTTCACCAGATCCTTGCTGCTGACCTTCATATCGCGCCGTTCGCTGTAGTCGAAGTCGAGCAGGTACTGTTCGAAGGTGAACAGCTGCGGATCCTGCGCCTGGACCGGCAGGGCCAGGGTGAACAGAAGTGGAAGAGTGAGCCGCATGGAGAACCTCCGTGTGCGCGTTTTGGGGGGGATTCGACTTCAGGAAGTCAACGAAGGACAGACCTCAAACCCAGGCCCCAGCTCACGCCAACCGGACGGGTCCATCACCTGGTTTGTCGTCCTGGAGGCTGCCCGGGGCGTCGGATCCCGTCCGGGTGTGCATCCCCCGGGAAGAGCGCCGCGACAGATCCTCGGCCAGGGGGAAGACCTGGATCTTATGGGAGGGGAGGGCCACCCGCGCGTGGCCGCCGGTGACGAGGCCGCTCCGCTGCGCCAGGTTTCGAGTGGCGGTGAAGTGAAGCATCCGTTCGGTTTCGCCGTCCAGGGCCAGGACCACGCGCACGGTTTCGCCATGCCGCACCAGGGCGGCAATGCGCCCCCCCAGGTAGGTGTGGCCGAGGCGATCTTCGGGATAGCCCGGACGGCGGTAGTTCACCTCGCCCGGAGAGATGACCCAGGAAACCCGTTGCCCGGGTTCGACCCCCGCCAGATAGTCGACCCGGAGCTCGTCCCCATCCCAGTCCAGTACCATGTCCAGCCCACCGGGTTCGATGCGCCGGACCAGCGCCGAAAAGATGTTCCGGTTCCCCAGCAGCCGCGCGACTTCGATGGAGCAGGGCTTCAGCAGCACCTCGTCGGGGGTTCCGCTCTGCAGCGTGCGCCCCTTCGAGAGCACCACCATCCGGGAGGCGAGCATGGTGGCCTCATCCAGATCATGGGTGACCAGGATCATGGGGATGGCTAACCCCTTGAGGAGATCGGCGATCTCGAGGTAGAGCTTCTCCCGGGTCACGCGATCCACGGCGGAGAAGGGCTCGTCCAGCAGCAGGATGTCGGGATTCCGGGCCAGGGCCCGGGCCATGGCCACGCGCTGCTGCTGGCCACCGGACATCTGGTGGGGTGTCCGGGCCTCGAGGCCCTGCAGATGGACCCGTTCCAGCCAGCCGAGGGCCTGGGTTCGTCGCGCCGACCGGTCCCCCCCGTCCAGCGCCTCCATCACGTTCTCCAGGGCGGTGAGGTGCGGGAAGAGGGCGTAGTTCTGGAAGACGAAGCCGACGCGCCGCTCCCGGGGCGTCCGGTGGATGTGCCGCTCGCCATCGAACCAGACTTGGCCCTGGCATCGGATCACGCCGGAGTCGGCCTGAACCAGGCCAGCGATGGTGCGCAGCAGGGTGGATTTCCCGGATCCTGAGGAGCCCACCAGGGCCAACACCTCGCCCGGCGCGCAGCTGAGGGTGGCCTCCAGTGGGATGGGCAGGCTCTGGGAGACCTGCATCCAGAGGCCTTCGGAGCGCTCAGGCATGCCGCCCCTTCCGCCAGGCCGTGGCCGCGTACGACAGCCCGATGGCCCCGATGGAGACCAGCAGGAGGGCGAGGGACATCACGCCCGCGGAGCTGTTGTCGAAGCCCTGCACCCGGTCGTAGATGGCGATGGCCATGGTCTTCGTTTCGCCGGGGATGTTGCCGCCCACCATGAGCACCACACCGAATTCCCCCAGGGTGTGGGCGAAGGTGATGACGAGCCCGCCCAGGATGCCGGGCCAAGCCAGGGGCATCTCGATGCGCCAGAGGGTGCGCCAGCGGGACAACCCGCAACAGGCGGCGGCCTCGATGACGTCTTTCGGGATGCCTTCGAAGGCGCGCTGCATGGGCTGGATGGCAAAGGGCAGGTTGAAGATCACCGAGGCCACCAGGAGTCCCTCGAAGGTGAAGGCCAGGGGCCGCCCCATCAGCCGGGTGTAGAGGCCTCCCAGGGTGGACTGCCCGCCCATGGCCACCAGCAGGTAGTACCCCAGCACCGTGGGCGGCAGGACCAGGGGCAGGGCCAGCAGCACTTCCACGAGGCCCTTTCCCGAAAAGCGCGACCAGGCCAGCATCCGCCCAAAAAGGATGCCGATGGGAAAGAGGATCACCATGGTCCAGAAGGCCAGGCGCAGGGAAAGCGAAAGGGCGGTCCAGTCCACGCCTAGGGCCTTTCGGAGGGAAGGACGAACCCATAGGTGCGCAGGATGGCGCGGGCTTCGGGGCGCTGGAGGTGCTCGTAGAAGGCCCTGGCCGTGGGGCCAGCCCCTTTCAGCAGCACCATGCGCTGGGCCAGGGGCCGGTGCCAGGCTTCTGGAATCAAGGCGAAGGAACCCATCTGGGCGATCCGAGGTGACCGGGCGAGCGAGGCGGCGATGATGCCCCCCTGGGTGCTGCCCGAGGTGGCGAACTGGGCGGCCTGGCTCACATTCTCACCCAGCACCAGCCGGGGCTGGATGGCTTCCCATATTCCCACGTTCCGGAGGGCTTCCTCGGCCCGCTGTCCGTAGGGCGCATGCTCGGGGTTGGCCAGGGCGAAGGACCGCAACCGCCCGTCCGCGAGCGCGGCCCGGAGATCCTCCAGGCTGCCGTCCGCCTTCAAGGGAGATCCGTGGGGCACAAAGAGGCCGATCCTGCCGGTGGCGTACAGCGTCCCCTGGTCCAAGGTCCGGCCCACCTTGGCCAACCGGAACACGAAGGCCTCGTCCGCGGACATGAAGAGCTGGAACGGAGCCCCCTGTTCCAGCTGCCGGACGAAGTTCCCCGAACTTCCGAAGGACACCTTCACGGTTCGGCCCGTGGCGGCGGTGAACTGCTGAGAGATCTCCTCCAGAGCGAACTGGAGATCCGCCGCGGCCGCGACCACCGGCACATCCTCGGCGATGGAACGGCGACACCCGAGGAAGGAAAGCACCAGAAGCAAAGTGAAGGCCACACCTCGCTTCCTGTTTGCCATGCTTCCTCCCGAGCTCCGTCATGCAAGCCTACCCGAGGGTACCTGCGAACATGGGCCCACCACCAGCCACCGGGGAAGGACTCGACCACCATGTTGGCCGCTGCGCGGCCCGGATAAGGACCCCCTCCACACCGCCGCAGTCCTTGAACAAGGCCAGAAGCTCGGCAGAGGTGGGCCACCCTCGACACCTGGAATCACAAGAAAGGTATCGAAGCTAGTGGAGATAGTCGTGGTGCGGGTTTGCAGGGGGGTCCTTGGGGCCACCCCACACATACACCACACCGTATGGCCCCGGGGTCCCCAAGGGCAGGGGGTCGTCCACCCTAGCCACAGGGCTCCCGACCGATCTTCCCCGCTCCCCGCACTCAGTGAATGAAACAAGGGGATGTCTTATTTTAGTAAGTGGCCATTTTCTAAAATATGGTTCCGGCTTCAGTCCGCCTAGATCCAACACCGGAAGACCTATCCGCGTTCCTCGTCCTTGTTCCTGCTCGTCAGGCGCTTCACCTCTCGGTCGAAGTCCGAGACATATTCAGCGTCCTGTAGGTGCCGGAAGGCTTCATATTCCTGCTCTGCCTTGAGCTTGGCTTCCAGGGCGCTGACCCGCCCCCTGTCGTCGAGGATGGGGTAGCTTGAAAGCTCCAAGAAGCTGTCCAGGAACCTGGCCCAGTCCTCCATCCTCATGAGCAGCCCCCGCTCGGCACGGTTCTCGGCGAGGTCCAGGTAGGCCGAGACGATCCGGTTCAACTCCCGGATATGGGTCTCGGTCAGGTAGTTCTTGGCCACGGTGACGTCCGACTTCAGGACCTTCCCATGGGGGGCATGCTTCCAGCTGGTGAGGCCCATGTGAGGCTTGCTGGCATCGGCCAGATGGTGGATGGTCTCCGCCGCCGTCATCCCCGTGATGGCCCAGTGGAGCTTGTTCTGGACCAGGGCGAAGAACGTCTTGGTGATAGGGGCATCCTTGTCGTAGTCCACGGCCAAGGCATAGATGTCTGTGATCTTCTGGTAGAAGCGCCGCTCGCTGGCCCGGATCTCCCGGATGCGTTCCAGCAACTCGTCGAAGTAGTCCTTGCCGAAGAGCTTCATGCCCTGCTTCAGGCGCTCGTCGTCCAAGACGAAGCCCTTGACGATTAACTCCTTCAGGGTTCGGGTGGCCCAGATCCTGAACTGGGTGGCTTGGTAGCTGTTCACCCGGTAGCCCACCGCGATGATGGCGTCGAGGTTGTAGAACTCCACCTGCCTGCTGACCTCCCGGTCCCCCTCTGGACGAACCATTTCCATTTTGGAAACAGTTGCCTCACGATCTAACTCCCCTGAATCGAAGATATTCTTCAAGTGCTTGGCGATGGCAGGCACTTGCACCCCGAAGAGTTCCGCCAGGGTCTTCTGGCTCAGCCAGACGGTCTCTCCCTGGAAGAAGACATCCACGTTCACTGCCCCGTCGGGGGCCTTGTATAGAAGGAACTTGCCTTGAGAATCCATGGGAAGCCTGTGCAGGTGGACCTTGACCGCTAACTGCTCGTTCTGGTCTGGGTTTCGGTTTGCTCCGCCATGCCGGTGACGTAGGTGAAGACGTGGGCGGGGACCTTCATGAACCGGGTGGAGTGGTTGGCAAGGGTGGCCACGCCGAACTCCTGGTCGGACTTGGTGATGAGGTATCCCCGGTCGATACCCTCGGCGGCGCAGAAGATGGCCAGACCGCTCTTCGCGTCCAGAGGGGCGGACTCCCGATACTTCACCTCGAAAGGCACGACCTGATCCGGCGCCTTCAGGATCACGTCCACCTCAGGCCCGGTGACCTTGTCCCCCTTTGGCTGCCGCCAGTAGCAGACCTCCACGGGGAGACGCATGTGATAGGCGATGATGTGCCGGAGCAAAGTGCTCTCGACGATCATCCCCATCTCCAGGGGGTCCTGAAGCACCTGCTCCGACCTCATGAGGATGGCGTTCCGGATGGCTGCGTCTACGAGGTGGACCTTTTGCCTGGGCTTCAGGATCTGTTTGCCGCCCATGCCATACGGGTTCAGCCGGTAGACCAGGTGGGCCTGCTCTAGTAGATCCAGGTGGTTGTTCACCGTCTGGGCGTTGACGCCCAGTTCGCTGGCACACGTCGAAGCCTGGAAGATGCCGCCGGTGTGGTAGCAGAGGTAGATGAACAGGCGCTCCAGCTCCTGGACGTTCCTCACGCCGAAGAGGGTGGTCATATCTCGCTTCAGAACCCGGTCCACCACGTCTTCCCTGAGTAGCCGTTGGGCGAGGAACACGTCATCCAACTTGGCCGTCTCCGGGAACCCCCCGAGCAGCAGGTAGCGTTGGAAGAGGGGCAGAAGAGGGCGAAGGTCGCTGGCGATCTTCAATCGCGAAGGCGTGTCCACGTCGAAGAGGGTCTTCGGGGACAGGCCCACCGGGAGTTCAGGGGCGGCATCCTCGCGGATCCGGATGAACTCGTAGAAAGACAGGGTGGGAATCGGGACCGTGACCCATCGCCCGACCCCGCTCTCGGACATGGCCTTCTTGGCGGCCAGGGTGGCCGAGCCGGTCGCCAAGATGCGGTATTCAGGGTTCTGGTCCACCAGCCCCTTCAGGCTCACGTCCCAGTCCGGGCTGTAGTGGATCTCATCCAGGAGAAGGACGGTGGGGGCCCCGGCGGGGTGGATGTGCTCGTGGTAGAGCCGCAGGATTTCCAGGATGTTGGGGATCTTGAGCAGTGGGTGCTCCAGGCTCAAGTAGAGGATGGACTTTGGGTCCCGGCCCTCCTTGATGTAGTCCTGGGCGATCTGCTGGAGGATGACGCTCTTGCCGACCCGGCGCGGCCCACTGAGCATGACGGCCCGCTGGAGCTTGGGGTGCTCCAGGAACTCCCGGCAGCGGTAGTAGGCGATCCGGCGGAAGGGTGGACTGGATGCAGGTCGGCCACTCCACCAAGGGTTAAAGCCATTGAGGACGCCGAGGAGTTCGTCGGAGGAGAGCCAGGTCGCCATGGAGCAATATTGAGACTTTTTCTGAAAATATCAACAGTATGATGTGCATATTTACGGTAATTATCCCGAAAACCGGGCTTATAAGGGCTGAAAATGTCTTTTCGCCGCCTGGATCCACTTTGGGGTGCATTCCAGGATGTGAACGCCCTACTGGGTAGTGAAGCCGGATATTCCCCGGCCAGCACCGAGGGGTTCATGGCGCAGTCCGGTTACAAGAACGGCTTGAAAAAGACCCCAAAGGGCTTCTGGGCCTTCAAGATCCGGGTGGGCCGGAAAACCAAGATGGGGACGTTCTCGACCACCCGGCTGGAGACGGCGAGGAAGCTGCTGGAACGGGTCCGCGATGACCTCCTCCGGCAGCAGGAGGGCCTGGAGGTCGAACTGACCGTCGGCGAGGCCATGGACTATGGGCTGGAGAGTCGCTATTCCAACGCCAAGCACCTCGACCGGGCCTACTACGCCTTCGACAAGGTCCGCCCCGTGCTCGGTCATGTGCAGGTCCGGCGTCTCACCCAGGCGGACATCATCGCCTTCAAGCGCACCCTCCTCGATCCCGGCGATCCCGACCGGCGTCCTCTGGCGCCGACGACCGTGAACATCGTGCTGCGTTACCTTGCGGTGGCCATCAACTGGGCCGTGAAGAACAGGAAGATCACCGAGAACCCCTTGAAGCAGATGCCCTACGAGCCCGTGCCGGAAGACAACCGGCCCTTCCTCGTCCGGGATGAGGTGATCCCGTTCTTGATGAAGGTAGATGCTCTGGGCAACCTGCACCAGCAGGTTGC
>JANXYT010000220.1 GCA_025355915.1 Holophagaceae bacterium | reverse complement strand
AGGCACGTTTGTCTTCATCAACGCGGCGACCAAGCATGAAAAGCTGATCTACATCCTGAATAATTGCCGGACCAAGGCAATCTTGATGGACGCCCGGTCGCCGCGTCGCACCCCCCCCAGAGCCAAGGCGTTGCCTAGGCGGTTCGACATTTGGTCCAGATCCGCATAGGTGAAGCGGCGACCACCGCACACCAAGGCAATCTTCTGAGGGACCTGGGAGGCTGAGAGGGTCAGGAATTCGTGAACGAGCATCCAAGTCCCGTCAGGAAGCTTTTGCCAATTTACTCGTAATGAATGAACTCAGCTTATTCACAGAATCAAAGTTGTCGGGCAGAAGCTCGTGGTCGGCGACAGAAATGCCGAATCTTTTTTCCACGAAGGCCACAAGCTCAATGATCCCCAGGGAATCAATAATGCCCTCTTCGAGGAACGACGCGTCGTTACCGTATTGGAACCCCTTGTCACTGAACAGGAAATTCCGCGATATGTAGTCATGGATCTCTGGGGTGATGGAGTACGTGTCCAAAGCCATGTGATCACCTCGGTGTGGGTCCTGCTGGATGGGAGAAGCCGTTACAAAAATCGCGGGCACTGACCTTGGAGTAGCCTGTTCCCGGTCGTTGGCATCTAGGTGACGTTGCCAGAAAGATCGGGACGATGGATCCTCCGAAAACCTTCCTTAGGGTTGAAGTTTGGCAAGGGGTATTGCAGGCAGCAGGACGACGATATTGGAAGCTGGTGTCACGGGCGCTTGGCTTTCAATGGCGGGAATGGGTTCCAAGAGGTGTTTTCCCAATCCAGTGAGGGATGGGCTGTAGGTGGGCACAAGTTCCATGAAACCATGCGCAATGGCCCGTTGGCGCGCCCCGTCAGGAAGATTCACCGCATCCCGTAGGGAACGAAGGACTCGATCCAGGACCGCTCGATTCTTCTGTTCCATGACGGCTTCGAAGACCTTGGTGTGAACATCCGACCTGCATTGTTCCTGGTCCGTGAAGAGTTCCTCGTAGAGCTTCTCGCCGGGGCGGATGCCTGTGAACTGGATACTGATGTCGCAGCCCGGCGTTAGCCCAGAAAGACGAGCCATGTCCGTGGCCAGATCAACGATTCGGACGGGGTCTCCCATATCGAGCACGAACACCTTCCCCGTGTTGCCCAGCATGCCTGCCTGGAGCACCAGCTGGCTGGCTTCAGGAATGGTCATGAAATACCGAGTCATCTCTGGATGAGTAACCGTAATGGGGCCGCCATGGCGGATTTGATCGTGGAAGAGGGGGATCACACTTCCACGGCTTCCCAGGACGTTCCCGAACCGGACACTCACGTACTGGCCTCCGGCCTCTTCGTCGTCGGCGGCCCGCAGGACCAGGAATTCTGCGATGCGTTTCGTAACCCCCAGCACACTGGTGGGGTTCACCGCCTTGTCGGTGGATACATTGACAAATTTTTTCGTTCCAACAGCCATCGCAGCCCTGAGGACGTTCAAGGTGCCCAAAATGTTGTTCTCAATGCCCTCCTCTGGATGCCTCTCAAGATACGGAACGTGCTTATGCGCGGCGGCATGAAACACGAATTGGGGGCGCCACGCCTCGAAGACGCGATGAAGGCGGTTTGGATTCCGGATGTCACACAGTTCGACCTCAAGGCATTGTTCGGGGTAGAGACGCCGGAGTTCGCGTTCCACTTCCCACAGGCTGTTCTCGCCACGGCCCAGAAGAACAAGCCGGGATGGATGGAAATTAGCCACTTGTCTTGCCAACTCGCTGCCAATGGATCCGCCTGCGCCCGTGATGAGCACCACCGAATTCTCCAATTCCTGGCGGATTGCCCCCAGGTCTAGTTGGATCGGTTCTCGCCGGAGAAGATCCTCAATGGCTATGTCACGGAGCTCAGGCTTCCAGGCATTCCTACCCAGGAAGCTCTCCATGCTTGGCAAGGTTTTCACGCGAACGCCTTCTGCGTGAAGGATTTTGGCCAGCTCCCGTATCCGGGAGCCGGGTGCGCTGGGCATGGCCAGAATCACCTGAGTCGCCTGGGATTCTTTGATGAAGGTCGGAAGGAGCTTTGAATGCCCCAACACCGGCACACCTTGGATCCTGACACCCTGCTTTTCAAGGGCATCATCCACGAAACCGACCACCCTGCATTTCAGGTCTGGGTTCAACTGGAGTTCATGACAGAGTTGCGCCCCGGCCTGACCCGCCCCCACGATGAGAGTCAGGAGTGCCAATTCCCCAGCCGAGGATGGGCCATGCCCATTTCGAGGCGTCTTCCGGCGATCCACGGTCGGACGGTGGGGGTGTTTCTTGAGAAACTGGTGGCGATAGTAATCGACGGCGACCGCGCGCACCAGGACCCAGGTCAACGCTGTGAAAAGGCTCGCAGCCAGGGTTACGTTCGGATGTTCGACCCCCAGGTTGAAATACCGGTCCAGCTCAAAACACCCAACAGCCGCCACAATCATGACCAGCATGCTCAGCATGAGCGATCTGACTTCCATGAAGCCCGTGAGACGGTAGTGTTGGCGGGTGTGCTGGAAGGCGACGTTTACTGCCATCGCAAAGGCAACCCAAGTGATGACGGAGATTGAATTTGGTAAATTAACGCGGACAAGGCTGAAAGCAACCACCCAGGCAAAGGCGGCGAACCCCGCGTCCAACACCAATTTCACAGCCTGGCGCACGCCTGGACGGGTGCAGACTTCTCCCACCCGTGCAATAACCCGGAGTCGAATCGATTCAAACGCGGTATTCATGGGGAGCTCCGGAACTTGGTGAGCCGTTCACGCAGCAAGGTAACCAGAGAGCAGTAACCTGCGTAAGAACTGAGAGTGTCCGATCTGGTTTGAAGGCTGAGGGACTGGGGGCCGGAGGTTTTTCCCGGTTTCGCTAGTTGGAACCTGGGCTGGCTGTTTCGCCCCGGGAGCCCAGGATTGGGCTGCCGAAGGGAACTCGCCGAATGGGGAATTATCGGCGGACAGGGGTGCCAAGAACGCCCGCCGACTAGGGCAAAGAGACACATTCTCAATGAAATCTCCGTATTGTATGAATTAGCGCGTTCTGTGAAAAAAAATAGAGATTAACCCAACACTGCCTCAATTGGACCACCGGGAAGTGGATACACCAAAATGTAGCAAGTTCCCAACATGTCAAGAAATATTTATGGAGCATTATTGACATCCGTGGTGCTGCGGGGCACGGTTCCCTTGGAACCGCATTTCCTGCCTCGAGCTACGCTGTTCCCATGACCACCTTCGATCCCTGGGACCCCTACCGCGACTTGCGCTTTGCCGGCACCCGTGAGCATCCACAGCATGGAACCTGCTTCATCGCTGAAGGGCGGATCCTCGTGGAGGATTTGTTAGAGGCGGGGCGGGCGGGTCGGATGCATGTGATCTCTGTGGCTGCCACCACCGCCGCGGCTGCGGAGCTCCGCGAGCGGCTTCCGGCGGGGACCGACCTGCTGACAGCGGAACCTGCGGCCCTGTCAGAACTGGCCGGTTTCCCCTTCCACCGCGGTCTCATGGCCTGCGCCCGAGTGCCCCCGCCGCCTCCGGCATCTTCCCTGAGTGAGGCCAGGCGGTTATTGGTGCTGCCACGCCTGTACGACAGCGAGAACCTGGGTCTGCTGCTGCGGAGCGCGGCGGCTCTGGGCCTGGACGGCGTGCTGGCGGGCCCGGGGCCGGGGCAGTGGACCCGGCGCACGGTGCGGGTCTCCATGGGCGCCGTGTGGCGGATCCCGGTGTGGCGGGTGGAGGACCCCTGGGCGCCCCTCGCGGATTGGAAGGAAGCCGTGCCGGGCTCCAGGATCGTTGCCGCGGCTCTGACGCCCGGTGCGGAGGAGGCCCGGACTTGGCGACCCGCGTCCCGTTGTGCCCTGGTGATGGGGCCCGAGGATACGGGCCTGGACCCCGGCCAACTGGCCCGGTGCGATGGAGCTGTGGCGATTTCCATGGCCTCGGGCATGGACAGCCTGAACGTCGCCGCTGCTGGGGCAATTCTGATGTTTCGAATGACCGAAGGGGTCTAGGGCTCCGGGCTGACGGCGATATCGACCAGGCGCAGCAGCTCAGTGACGACTTCCCGACGGGTCGTATCCTGCTCATAGCGGACGGCTACCTTCTTGCGCGCGGCGGCCACATCGCCGCAGGCCTTGCCCCGGGCGATGAGTTCCCGGCAGCTCTCGGGCATGGGTCCCCAGGTCCCGCATTCCACGAAGCGGTCGCTCAGGAAGATGAACTTGGGGATGGCTTCGCCGCCGTGGGTGAGAAAGCGCACAAACACATCCGGGTGCTGCTCCCGGCTGATGTAACGGACCCTGAGATGCGCGCCAGCCTCGGCCATGCGCTGGAGCACCGGCGCGTGGCGGATCACATCGCCACACCAATCCTCGGCGATGGCCACCACCTGCACGGGCCGGGGCAGGGCGGCCAGGAAACCCGCCACGGTGGGATCCAGCGTCAAGGCCCGACGCTCGGCCTCGAGCTTGTCGCGCTGCTCGGCTGATTCCGCGGCGGCCAGCCAAGCGGTGTAGTCCAGGCCTGACTCGAATACGGCCTTCCAGTCGATGAGGGGCAGGGTGGCGGGGCGGGGCATGGGACCTCCCAAAGTCGTTTGATGCTGCCATGTCTTGCGTCGTTTCGGGACGTACCTTTGGGGTGGCGCGGATCGCATCCCGCGGGAGAGGGGGAGCCATGAAAGCGATCATCAACACCACCGCATCGTCCCTTGAGTGGAGGGATCCTGCGCATGCCAAGCACCAGTTCGAGCTGTGGGCCGGGGAGGATCTCCTGGCAACGCTGACCTTCGGATCGCCCGACCGGACCATCGCCACCGTCGAAACCAGCGAGGGTTGCTGGACCTTCCAGCAGGCCGGATTCCTCCGTCCTTCCATCCTGCTGCGGGAGGAGGATTCCGACCTGGACCTGGCCGTGTTCCACCCAGGCCTCCTGGGCCATGGCCGCCTCCGGTTCACCAACGGCGTCACCTTTCATTGGCGGCACGAGGGCCTGGGTTCCCTGACCTGGTCCTTCCGCGGCGATGGTGGGGAGGTGCTGATTGCCATCAAGCTCGAGCCCGACACGGAGGAGGGCCCTGGCCCTCACCGGGTCCAGGCCGAGGTCGAGGTCACCCCCGCCGGCCACTTCAGCCCACGGGTTCCGCTGCTGGCGGCCCTGGGCTGGTACTTGATCCTGCTGCACCGGAAGGACCCGACCACCGCCCCTGAACCTTTAGAGCAGGTGTTCTAAAGGGCCTTCAGTCCAGGTCGACTCCGCAGGGGAGTCATGGCTCAAGCATCGCCGAAGCGACTCCAGACCGCCACGCACCTCAAAGTGCGCCCTGTCCTGGGTGGACCGCTGGTCTAGAGTGATTAGGTCCAGCCTTCAGGAGGTCCCATGTCTACCGCCAAAGCCTATGCCGCCGCCTCACCCACCGCCGCCCTCGCCCCCCTCCAGATCGAGCGCCGGGCCGTGGGCCCCCAGGATGTCCAGATCGAGATCGCCTTCTGCGGCATCTGCCACTCGGACATTCATCAGGTGCGCGACGAGTGGGGCGGCTCGAAGTATCCCATGGTGCCCGGCCACGAGATCGTGGGCCGCGTCACCGCCGTGGGCGCCCAGGTGAAGGGCTTCAAGGTGGGCGACCTGGCGGGCGTGGGCTGCATGGTAGATAGCTGCCGCACCTGCCCCAGCTGCCAGCGGAACCTTGAACAGTTCTGCGAGAAGGGCGCGGCCTTCACCTACAACGGCACCGAGATGGACCGGAAGACGCTCACCTACGGCGGCTACTCCGATCGCGTGGTCGTGGACGAGGCCTTCACCCTGAAGATCTCGCCCAAGCTCGATCTCGCCGCCACCGCGCCCCTGCTTTGCGCGGGCATCACCACCTACTCGCCCCTGCGCCACTGGAAGACGAAAAAGGGCGACAAGGTTGGCGTGGTGGGCCTGGGCGGTCTGGGCCACATGGCCGTGAAGCTCGCCGCCGCCATGGGCGCCGAAGTCACCATGCTCAGCACCTCGAAATCGAAGGAGGCCGATGCCCGCAAGCTGGGCGCCCACCACTTCGGCCTCACCTCGGACGAGGCCACCTTCAAGCAGCTGGCGGGGCGCTTCGACCTCATCATCGACACCATCTCCGCCCCTCACGACTACAACAAGTATCTGGGGCTGCTGCGCGTCGAAGGCACCATGGTGCTGCTGGGCGTGCCCCCCCAGCCCACCCCCGTTGCGGCCATCGCCCTCATCGGCGGCCGCAGGAGCCTCAGCGGCTCGCTCATCGGCGGCATCAAAGAGACCCAGGAAATGCTCGATTTCTGCGCCGAGCACAACATCGTTTCCGAGATCGAGCTCATCCCCGTCCAGCAGGTGAATGCGGCTTACGAACGCATGATGAAGAACGACGTCCGCTACCGCTTCGTGCTGGATATGAAGACGCTGTAGCCGACGGCCATCGGGGAAAGGCACCGATCACCGCCAAAAGACCGAGAAAGATAGGAGGGCCTCCTTCCACTTTTCTTGGCGCCTTGCGGTGGATCCTGTCTTGAAATTCTCCCCGTTACGGTAAGCATTCCCATCGTTTTGAATTTGGATTTCCATCGTTTTGAACGGCCACAAGGTTGGCCCAGGCAGACCTCAGGTTTCTTAGTCTGTCCTTTGGCGCATTCAATCGCTGATTCGCATGGGTTTGGGAAGGTGATGGGAGATCGAAGCCCACTCGGCACGCTCCTTGATGTGGAAGGTGTGGTGATTGGACATCGCCGGTCAGCTTGGCTTGTGCCCTTTCATGAACGGCTACATGGATTCCTGGTCGGGGTTGCACCTGCTCCATGAGTCGAAGGAGATACCACATGCTCATCCTCTTGATCGTCCTACTGGTCGTGATGTCCCTCGGCACCCTGCCCACCTGGCCCCACAGCAGGAATTGGGGCTACTACCCTAGCGGAGGCCTGGGATTCGTGGTGCTGATTCTCCTCATTCTGCTTCTCTTGGGCCGGATCTAAACCTGCCGGATGGATTCCGGCCCAACCAAACGCAATCAGGCCCGTTGCGTATGGATCCATTCAAATTCTAGGCGACAGGATTGGAATCGAGGTGAAGGCATCATGTCATTCGGACTTTATGCGGCAGGATTCGCGATCGTCATCGTTGGGCTGGTCTACGGGGCCTCCTTGATGCATGTCCCCGCTCAATGGATTGCCGTCGGCGCCATCGTGATGTTGGGTGTTGGAATCCTTACGGGCGTCAAAGCGACGCGCCAGAAGGATCCTCCGGCCTAGTGGTCTGCCTCAATCCCGCGGGATGGGCCATCCGTGCTGGCAGAGGAAGGTGAGCTTGTCCCAGTAGCCGCGCTGGAAGGCGATGTGCCCGTTCACCACATGGAAGAAGCCGCAGCCTCGCAGGCCGAGTGGATCACGCCATTCGAGGATGGCCCATTCGCCGTCCTCGAAAAGGTTCTCCACGATGCACACCATCTCCGCCGCCGCGAACCCGGCTGCGAACATGGCCCGGATCGCCTCGCGCCCTTCCACCGGTGCCTCTGCCACCTGATGGTTCACCGCGTTTTCCGAGTACATCGCGGCGAGGGCCTCCACATCCTTCCGATTGAAGGCATCAACCCAGGCGGCGATGAGGGGTCTGGGGGAAAGAGGCATGGCTACCTGCCGAGGAACGATGTCGCGGGAAAGGCTACAGCCACCGTGGCACCCTTCGGCAGTAGTTTTCATATTCAGTCCCGAACCGCCGGAGCAGGTACCGTTCCTCACGCGCGATGACGAGGTACCGGATGGCCGCGAGGGCCGGGGCGAGGAAGAGCAAGGGCCAGAGTGCATTTGCGAACAGGGCGACCCCCGCGTGGACGAGGGACATGCTGATGTACAGGGGATTCCGGGTAACCCTGAACGGCCCGGCCTCGATGAGGGATGTGCTGGGGCGCTCAGGGAATGGACTCGTCTCGGCTCGGCGGAAGAAATAGAACGCAGACGCGGCCAAGGTGACACCGAGGAGGACCGATGCCGTGCCCACCCAAGTGAGCCCTTCGACACCCAGTCTGGTCCGAAGGACCGGCAGTGGGATGAAGTGGTGAAGGCCGAAGCCCGCCGCCAGTCCGGAAAGGAAGGCGAGCGGAGGAGGGAAGGGGATTCCGGCGGTATCGCCTTGGTCAAGCGCTCTCATGGGTTTGGCCTTCACGCCCAGACCCGCTTCCCCCCTACCCAGGTCCCGAGGATCTTTCCCGGCAGACTCCAGCCCTTGAAGGGCGTGTTGAAGGACTTGGATTGGATGAAGGCCCGATCAACATTGACCTTGGTGTTCGGGTCGAAGAGGACGAAATCGGCGGGGGCGCCGGGTTTGAGGCTGCCGAGGCCCTGCTGGTCGAGATGGAAGGCCCGGGCGGGCTCCCAGGCGAGGAGGCTGATGGCCTTAGACAGGCTGATGACCTTGCGATTCACCAGCAGCTCCAACGTGAGAGGCAGGGCGGTCTCCAGGCCGATGACGCCGAAGGCGGCCATGGGCAGTTCCACTTCCTTGTCGTCCCAGCCATGGGGGGCGTGGTCCGTGGCGATGGCATCCACGGTGCCGTCCGCGATGGCTTCCAGCAGGGCCTGGATATCGGCCTCGGTGCGCAGGGGCGGGTTCATCTTGTAGTCGCTGTCGAACTTCATCAGCTCCTTGTCCGACAGCGCGAAATGATGGGGCGTGACTTCGCACGTGACGCGCAACCCCCGGGCCTTGGCCTCGCGCACCATGCGCATCGATCCCTTGGTACTGAGGTGGGCCAGGTGCAGGTGGCCACCGGTGTGCTCCGCCAGCACGATGTCGCGGGCCACCATCGCCTCTTCCGCCGCAGCGGGAATGCCTAGGCAGCCCAAGCTGGCGCTCACGGCCCCCTCGTGCATGTAGCCCTTGCCCGCCAGATCCCTGTCCTCCTCGTGCGCCACCACGGGCACATCCAGCCAGCGCGTGTATTCCAGGGCGCGGCGCATGAGCGAGGCGTTGGAGATGGGCAGGCCGTCGTCGGAAAAAGCCACACAACCCGCGGCCTTCAACGTGCCCATGTCCGCCAGTTCCTCGCCCTTCATCTCGCGGCTCACGGTACCAATGGGGAAGTAGCGGCAGAGACCGGCCTTGGCCGCTAGGGTGAGCATCATCTCCGTGATGGCCACGCTGTCGTTCACGGGCTTGGTGTTCGCCATGGCGCACACGGCGGTGAAGCCCCCCGCCACCGCCGCCCGGCTGCCGGTCTCGATGCTTTCCTTGCGCGTCTGCCCCGGTTCCCGGAAGTGCACGTGCAGATCCACGAAACCTGGCGCCAGCACGGCGCCCCGGCCGTCCAGCACCTCTGCCCCCACCGCCAGCGCATCATGTTCCGCATCGGCTCCGATGGCAGCCACAGCCCCTTCCACCACCAGCAAGGATCCGAGCCCATCCAGCTTCTGGGCAGGATCCACAAGGCGGACATTCTTCAAGAGGAGGGACATGAGGGGCTCCGGGGATGGGGACAGTCTAGCGGGGGATGAGGCTGGAGGCTGGAGGTGGGAGGTTGGAGGTGCGGACCCTTGAAGCGGCGCTTTGCGCCGCAGCTTTTCTCTAGCTCGCCGGCCAAGGGCCTGCGAGCCCTCCCACCTCCAGCCTGCTACTCCATCCGGTAGTTCGGCGCTTCCTTGGTGATCATCACGTCGTGGGCGTGGCTTTCGCGCAGGCCTGCGCCGCTGATCTCCACGAAGGTGGCCTTGGCCTGGAAGTCGGCGATGCTGGCGCCGCCGCTGAGGCCCATGCCGGCCCGCAGGCCCCCCATGAGCTGGGTGACCAGGTCGCCCATCTTGCCCTTGTAGGGCACCTGGCCTTCGATCCCCTCCGGCACGAGCTTGGTGTCGTCCTTGCCTTCCTGGAAGTAGCGGTCCTTGCTGCCCTGCTTCATGGCGCCCAGGCTGCCCATGCCGCGGTAGGCCTTGAAGGTGCGGCCGCCGTAGAAGATCGTTTCGCCCGGGGCCTCGTCCGTGCCGGCGAAGAGGCCGCCGATCATCACGGCGCCGGCCCCAGCGGCGATGGCCTTGGCCACGTCCCCACTGAATTTAATGCCGCCATCGGAGATGCAGGTGACGCCGGCTTCGCGGCAGGCGCGACTAGCCTCCGCCACGGCGGTGATTTGCGGCATGCCCGCGCCGGTGACGATGCGGGTGGTGCAGATGGATCCGGGCCCGATGCCCACCTTCACGGCGTCGGCGCCAGCCTTGCAGAGATCCTTCGCACCCTGGTAGGTGGCCACGTTGCCGGCGATGACGGGCACGCCGGGGTGGGCCTGCTTCAGTGCCCTCACGGCCTCCAGCACGCCCTGGCTGTGGCCGTGGGAGCTGTCAAGGCAGAGCACGTCCACTTTGGCCTCGACCAGTGCGGCGGCGCGCTCCAGCAAATCCTTGCCGACACCCACGGCGGCGCCCACGCGCAGGCGGCCGAAGCTGTCCTTGCAGGCGTTGGGGTATTCGATGGACTTCTCGATGTCCTTGACGGTGATGAGGCCCTTGAGCTGGCCCTGGCCATCCACCACCAGCAGCTTCTCGATGCGGTGCTTTTGCAGGATGGCGCGGGCCTCCTGCAGAGTGGTGCCCACGGGCACAGTGACCAGGTGGTCCTTGGTCATGGCCTCGCGCACGGGGATGTCCCAGCGGGTTTCGAAACGCAGGTCGCGGTTGGTGAGGATGCCCACCAGTTTGTGGCCCTCCACCACGGGTACGCCGCTGATGCGGAACTTGGCCATGAGGGCCTCGGCGTCGCGAATGGGGGCGTCGGGCTCGATGGTGATGGGGTCGGTGATCATGCCCGATTCACTGCGCTTCACCTTGTCCACTTCCTCCGCCTGACGTTCGGGGCTGAGGTTCTTGTGGACGATGCCGAGGCCGCCCTGCTGGGCCAGGGCGATGGCCATGCGGCTTTCCGTCACCGTGTCCATGGCAGCGGACAGCAGGGGGATGCGCAGGGTGATGTCCTTCGTGAGCCGGGTGCTGAGATCCACCTGGTTGGGATGGACCACGGAATAGCCCGGCACGAGCAGGACGTCATCAAAAGTCAAAGCGTGCAGCAGGGGCAAGGTCAGCATGGGGAGCCTTAATCCGGACCCGCAGCCTGCGGGACCTTGCATCCCATGGTCTCACGGGCGGGGGGATGGTTCCAGCGGCCGCTCGCAACGCAAACCGTGGTCTGGTGCTCCCAGCCAGGGGGCCCAATTGGCGCAGGACAGCTGGCGGATGGCGCATCGCGGCTGGTAGGGACAACCCCTTGGCCGATCCTGAGGCGCTGGGAGGAAGCCAGATTCTGCGGAGGGCTGGCGCCGGGCGGCTTCCAGTAGGCGAATGGCGTAGGGATGGCGAGGCGCCGAAAGCAGCTGGGCGACGGGACCGGCCTCCATGGGCTCGCCCCCGTACAACACCAGCAGGCGGTCGCAGGCGAGGGCAGCCACGGCCAGGTCGTGGGTGATCCACAGGAAGCCCAGGCCGCGCTCGCGCTGGAGGTCCAGCACCAGGTCCATGAATTCCTTTTGTACCACCGGATCCAAGGCCGTGGTGGGTTCGTCCAGCACCAGCAGCTCTGGATCGCAGGATAGGGCCATGGCGAGGCAGAGGCGCTGGCGCTGGCCGCCGCTGATCTGGTGGGGAAAGCGGGATAGGAAGGCGGGCTCCTGGGATAGGCGCAGGCGCTTCAGCAACGGGGCCAGCCGGGCCAGGGCCGCCCTTCCGGATTCCTTCCGGTGCAGGCCCGGCAGTAGGGCCAGGTGTTCGCCCAGGGTGAGGAGGGGATTCAGGGCCTGGAGGGGATCCTGGGGCACCCAGGCCAACCGGGCGCCGCGCAGGCTGTCCCGTCTGGGGCCCGGAAGGTCCAGGCGCGTCCCAAAGGCGCTGATGGTGCCCCCCGACTGGAACACGCCCGGTGGCAGCACACCGAACAGGGCCTGGGTGAGTAGGCTCTTCCCTGAACCGCTTTCCCCCACCAGTCCAAGACGATCCCCAGGGACCAGGGAAAGGCTTAAGGGCCCCAGCAGACGGACCCCATCCGCCCGTTGCAGGACCAGCGCGTCGAGGATCAGGGACATGGGGAGAGCGTCCCAGGGAAGTTTCGGATGTCAATGGGGTTCCAAAGAGCGCCGAATAGGCCTTGACGCCCTCTGGGGCAGTCCTACCCTTGGACAACCCGATCACCCTGCGGAACCTGGACCGGTCCCGCCCTGGCATGGAGGAGTCATGGATTTTTTGCGCCCAGAACTTCAGGAGCGCCTGATGAAAGAGCATTTCGAATTCCGAAAGCTCATGGAAGAACACAAGTCCGCGGACTCGCGGCTCGGTGATCTCCAGAGGAAGCCCAGTCTCTCTGCCAAGGAATCCCTCGAAGAGGTGGAGCTGAAGAAGATCAAGCTGCGCGCGAAGGAACGGATCTACCACATCGTGCAGGAGGCCTCCAAGCGAGCCGAACAGTAGGCCACCGCACATACAGGAGAAGCCCCGGGAATAGGCCCGGGGCTTCGATTTGTACTGAGTTTTTGAACCGCATATGGCGCAGATTCACGCAGATGTAGTGCAAGAGAAGTCCGGTTTTTTATCGGCGGCCATCTGCGTCATCTGCGGTTTCAATTTCAGTGCTTCGGAAGGAACCTAGGCCTGAACGGTTCGCCGACCCAGTACACGAGTTCCAGCAGTTCCTCTACCTCCCAGAGCAGCACTTCGGCGCGGGCGCCGGGGTGGAGGTGGCCGAGGTCGTTGTGGCGCAGGCTGCGGGCGGCGTGGAGGGTCATGGCCGTGAAGGCCTCCTCGAAGGTCATGCGCAACTGCAGGCAGCCCAGGCGCAGGATCGTGAGGGGATCCACGCAGGGGCACGAGCCCGGGTTGAAGTCCGTGGCCAGGGCCACGCGACAGCCCGCCTCTATCATCTTCCGGGCCGGCGCCCAGTCGCGCATGCCCAGGAACAGCGTGGTGCCCGGCAGCAGCACCGGCGTGACATCGGCTGCAGCCATGGCCTGCATGCCCGCTTGGCTGCAGAACATCAGGTGATCGGCACTGGCGGCGCCCAGCTCTGCCGCCAGTTCGGCGCCGCCGGTCCAGGTAAGTTCGTCCGCGTGGATGCGGGGGATCAACCCGAGGCGCTTGCCCGCTTCGAAAATGCGGCGGCCCTGCTCGGCGCTGAAGACGCCGGTTTCCACGAACACATCGCAGAATCGCGCTACGCCAGGGTGGCGGCGCACCAGCTCCGGCAGCCAGTTCTCGGCCACGGCGCGGGCGTTGGCCTCGGCATCGCCATTGAATTCCGGAGCGAGATCGTGGGCGGGCAGCAGGGTCACATCGAGGCTCCAACCCCTCCGCTTCAGTTCCGCGTAGGCCGCCGTGAGCCGGGATTCCGCTTCGAGTTCCAGGCCATAGCCTGTCTTGCATTCCAGGTGGACGACGCCGCGATCGCGGAAGGCCTGCAACCGAGCTTCGCCGGAGGCCACGAGTTCTTCGACCGTGGCGCCGCGGGTGGCGCGCACGGTTTCGCGGATGCCCCCACCTTCGGAGGCGAGCTGCTGATAGCTGACACCGGCGAGGCGCCGGTTGAATTCGCCCGAGCGGTTGCCGCCGAAGAGCAGGTGCGTGTGGGGATCCACGAAGCCCGGTGTGGCCCAGGCACCGCCCCCATCCACCGTGGGCGCATCGGCCCAGGCGGCGGGCAGGTCCGCGCGGCGGCCCAGCCACGCCACCCGGCCATCTTCCATGGCCAGGGCCGCGTCCGGGATGCGATCCACCCCCCAGGTCCGGGCGGGATCGGGGGTCAACAGGCCCCGGAGGTTCACGAGCACATGACGGTCCGACATGGAATCAGTCTGCCAGGGTACCCCGCCATTCTTGGTAGGATCCCCACACATCGGAGGTTCCAGTGCGGGCAATGGGCGGGGCAGGACA
>JANXYT010000212.1 GCA_025355915.1 Holophagaceae bacterium | reverse complement strand
TGGAATCTGTGGACCCAAGGCCTTTTCTGCGTCAGCTGCGGCATCTACGGTTTCCTGCTCTTCAAGCGGAGTCTCACCGATAATCAGGAAAATCAATCCCGCCGAGGCTCCACTAGGATCGCCGCGGGTTCGGCGGGGCAGGCGAAGACGCAGAGGCCGCAACCGGTGCAGACGTCCGCATCCACCACGGGGTGCCCGACCGTCTCGCCTTCTGGGGGCGCCACGATGCGCAGGGCCTCCTCGGGATAGGGGCAGCGATCCACACAAACCCGGCAGGCGCGGGCCTCGTGGTCCAGGGTGTCCCAGGTGACGCATTGGCCCGGTTTCACGTGGGCCGTGCCCATGCGCACGGCTTTCGGCCCCTCGATCACCGTGCCGTCGGCCTGGGTCCGCTCGGGCCAGACCAGGGCCTCGTCGGCGCACTCGGCCACACAGGGCAGCGTGGTGCAGAGAAAGCAGGGGATGCTGCGGGGATCAAGATAGGGTGTGCCCAGGGCCAACCCCGCGCCCGGACCGGCCCGGAGAATGGCGTTCTCGGGGCAGGCCCGGATGCACTTGTCGCAGCGGGTGCACTTGGTGAGGAACTCGAATTCGTCGAGGGCCCCCGGTGGGCGCAACAGCTTCGGCCCCAACCCCGTCACGGCCTCCTCGAGGCGGTTCGCCACAAACCCGCCGAACAGGGTGCCCAGGGACTTGAAGAAGTCTCCGCGTTCCTGGGGTTCGTCGAGCTTCTTGGCCATGGGTGGCTACAGGAGTCCCAAAATACGCATCGTGGGCCGCAGGACGCCCCAGAGCACGGGATCGAAACCGAGGGTGAGGACGGCAGCCTTGCCGTCGCCCGTGAGGTCCAGGTGGGCCAGCAGCTCGGCGCTGATGGCCACATCCCGGGAGCTGGGCGCGGCCTCCACCCACTTCACGCCCGTGGGCGCCTCCTTCTTGGCCAGGGACTTCCCTTCCAGGGCGCGGACCTGGAGCACCAGCAGGTCGCCATGGAACGAAGGGACGCGGATTTCCATGAGGCGCCCCTTGCCGGCCGCCGGGGTCACGGGCACCACCTCGAAGGCCTGGCGGTAGCCCAGCTTGGCCAGGTCGGGATCCTCGCCGTTGAGGACGGCGAGCGTTTGTTCCACCAGCCCATCCAGCCCCCGGTCGCCCATCCAGGCCACCGAGCGCAGGTGGGTGCCACCCACCTCGCCCACGCTCTCGAGCAACGAGGGAAGCAGGGCCAGGACCTGCTCCAGAGCCGGGCGGCCCTTGAGGGACTTGACCCCCTGGGGCCAGGGTCCAGCCAGCGGCAGGGGATCGATCCTCGCTTCTGGCTCCGGTCGTAGGTCCAGGATGCGGCCCGGGAAACCCTCCAGCAGGGCCATATCGGGCGTGTCCGCCAGGATCACGGTATCCAATCCTTCCAGCAGGGCCTGGCTGGGCGCGAAGACCACCAGATCGCCGACCTCCTCCTCCACCGTGAGGGCCCCAATCGAGAGGGGCACCACGGAGGCGTCCCGCGCCTCCAGGGCCCCCACGAGTTCCCGGCCCAGCATCGTCTGGGCACCGATCACGGCGAGTTTCAACATGGGGTTCCTTCCAATCTCAAACGCGGACAGCGGCTGCGTCGGCTGGCGCGCGGTCCTTCAGGGCGGCGGCCACGGGACCCGCCAGGAACTGGCGCACCTGATCGCCAGCGCGGCCGGTGAAGCGGCGGGCATCGAGCAGGCTGGTCAGCTCAGCCTCGGTCATGGCCCAGGCCGGGTCCTCGGCCAGGAGCTGCAGCAGCTCGTTGGGACGGCCCTCGGCCTTGATGCGCCGTCCGGCCTCCAGCGCGGAAATCCGGAAGCGCTCGTGCAAGTCCTGGCGGTCGCCCCCGAGCTTGACGGCCTCCATGAGCAGCACCTCGGCGGCCATGAAGGGCAGTTCCTGGGATAGGCGCGCCTCGATCATCCGGGGATAGACCACCAGGCCCGAGGCCACATTGCGAAACAGAACCAGGATGGCGTCCGCGGCCAGCAGGCCCTGGCTGATGGTGAGGCGGCGGTGGGCACTGTCGTCCAGGGTGCGCTCCAGCCACTGGCTCGCGCTGGTCTGGTAGCTGGAGGGCATGAGGCCCAGCACGAAGCGGGCAAGGCTGTTGATGCGCTCGGAGCGCATGGGGTTGCGCTTGTAGGGCATGGCGCTGGAGCCGATCTGGTTCGACTCGAAGGGCTCCTCGACTTCCTTCAGATGCTGGAGCAGACGCAGGTCGCAGGCGAACTTCGACGCCGAGGCCGCGATGCCGCAGAGCACTTGGCCGATGCGGTCCTCCAGCTTCCGGGTGGCCGTCTGGCCCGACACAGGGATGGCGGGAAACCCCACCTTGTCGCAGAAGCGCTGCTCCAGGGCTTCCACCTTGGCGCCATCGCCCTCGAACAACTCGAGGAAGCTGGCCTGGGTGCCTGTGGTGCCCTTCACGCCACGGACGGGCGTGGTGCGGATGAGGTGGTCGAGGTCCTCCAGGTCCAACAGCAGGTCCTGGATCCAGAGGGTGGCCCGCTTGCCCACGGTGGTGGGCTGGGCGGGCTGCAGATGGGTGAAGCCGAGCGTCGGCTGATCCTGCCACTGGGCCGCGAAAGCCGCCAGGGCCGCGAGGACGTCCTGCAGGCGGCGGCGCAGCAGCGCCAGCGCCTCCTGCGCGATGAGCAGGTCCCCGTTGTCCGTGACGAAGCAGCTGGTGGCGCCCAGGTGGATGATGGGTCGGGCGCCGGGGGCCTGCTCGCCCCAGGCGTGGATGGCGGCCATGACATCGTGACGCAAGAGGGATTCGTGCCGCGCAATGGCGTCGAAGTCCACGTCATCCTGGGTGGCTCGCAGCTCGGCAACCTGAGCCTTGGTCACGGGCAGGCCCAGTTCCGATTCGGCCTCCGCCAGGGCCACCCAGAGCCGCCGCCACACGCGCTGGCGGTAGAGCGGTGAGAGGAGGCGCACCATGGCTTTGCTGGCATAGCGGCTGGCCAGGGGATGCTCGAATCGCTCCAGTTCGGGTCCGTCGTGGGGCGGGAGGAAGGGCATAAGATCTCCGGCCCTTCAGTGTCGCACGGCCGCAGTCCTGTGACTCCGCTCACGAAGAGGGCTCCTTGGCGAGCCCCGTCAGCGGCTAGGATAGGGGCATCACCAGGAGTCCCCACCATGTACGAAGTGATCCGAACCTCCGACCCCGCCGTGTTTCAGGCCTTGGAGTTGGAGGTTCAGCGCCAGCGGCACCACCTGGAACTCATTGCGTCGGAGAATTACGCGTCCCGCGCCGTCATGCAGACCATGGGCTCCCACTTCACCAACAAGTATGCGGAAGGCTACCCAGGCAAGCGCTACTACGGCGGCTGCGATCAGGTGGACATCATCGAAGACCTGGCCCGGGATCGCGCCAAGCAGATCTTCGGGGCCGAGCACGCCAATGTCCAGCCCCACAGCGGCGCCCAGGCCAACATGGCCGTATACCTCGCGGCCCTGAAGCCCGGTGACACCGTCATGGGCCTGGACCTGGCTCATGGCGGCCACCTGACCCATGGCCACCCATTGAACAGCTCGGGCATCCTTTATCGATTTGTGCCCTACCATGTGCGCCAGGAGGACGAGCGGGTGGACATGGACGAGGTCCGCGCCCTGGCCCTGCAGCACAAGCCCAAGATGATCGTGGTGGGTGCCTCGGCCTACAGCCGCACCTGGAACTTCCCCCTCTTCCGGGAGATCTGCGACGAGGTGGGAGCCCTACTCATGGTGGACATGGCCCACATCGCCGGCCTGGTGGCCACGGGTCACCACCCGAGCCCTGTGCCCCACGCGGATTATGTCACCACCACCACCCACAAGACCATGCGTGGGCCCCGCGGCGGCATGATCCTGTGCAAGTCCCAGTACGCCAAGGCCCTGGACCGCGCGGTGTTCCCGGGCATCCAGGGGGGTCCCCTGATGCATGTGATCGCGGCCAAGGCCGTGGCCCTGCACGAGATCATGCAGCCCGAGTTCAAGGCCTACAGCGGCCAGGTCATCCGCAACGCCCACGCCCTGGCCAAGGGCCTGCAGGAGCGCGGCTGGCGCGTCGTCAGCGGCGGCACAGACAACCACCTCTTCCTCGTGGACCTCCGCGACCACGGCCTGTTAGGCCATGAGGCCGAGGCCTGCCTCCAGCGCGCGGGCATGACCACCAACAAGAACGGCATCCCCTTCGACCCCAACCCGCCCCTCAAGCCCTCCGGCGTGCGCCTGGGCAGCCCCGCCCTCACCACCCGGGGCATGAAGGAAGAGGAGATGGACCACATCGCCCGCTTCTTCGATGTGACCCTGCGCCACCGCGCCGACGAAAGCACCTTCGCCCGGGTCCGCCAGGAGGTGTTCCACCTCACCGATCAATTCCCCATTCCGGAATAGTTCGGTCCTTTCCGAACGACCCGGCCGCCGCCAAAACGCCCCGCGTTTTGGCGGTATGTTTTTAGGGGGGTGCCATGATTCCGGCAGATGGACTATTCGTCTATGGGACGCTGCGGGAGGGGGGGTCCCGGCACGCTTGGCTGATGCGCACCCATCCAGAAGGATTGACGCGGGCGTGGGTGGCGGGGCGGTTGTTCCACCTGCCGGCGGGCTACCCTGCCCTGGTGCCGGGGCCCGAACCCGCGTCGCCACCCCCGGGGCACGGCTGGGTGCGGGGCGACTTTGTGGGCTACGACGACGAGCAAGAACTCGATGGCGCCATGTCCGACCTGGACCCCCTGGAGGGCGTGGAGGAGGGCCTTTTCGCGCGGGAAAGCCTGCCCGTGGTCCTCGAAGGAGGCCTTCGCTTCCAGGCCTGGGCCTATGTGTTCCATGTGGAACGTCTGCCCCGGCTGGAGCGGGAGGCGATCGAGGTGCCGAGCGGCGACTGGGGGTCCTACCTCTAGGGTAGAACGGCGCGGGCTTGCCCGCGCCGTTCTGCCCATGCCGAGCACCTCGGTGGAACTACAAACCTAACTTCGGCTGTTCGCCGCTCTCGTCCGGGCCCGGGTGGGCCATGTCGACTTCGACCAGGTCCTCTTCTTCGTCCAGGGCCATGGCGCTGGCGTCGATCTTGGCGAGTCCCACGACACGATCCTGGGCGCTGGCCAGCTTGAGCAGGCCAACCCCCTGGGCATTGCGGCCGGTCTTGCGGACCTCGTCAATGAGGAAACGGATGACCATGCCCTCCTGGCTGATGAGGAGACACCCTTCGCCAGGCTTGACCAGCTTGAAGCCCACCACATGACCGTTGGCCACGCCGGCGCGGATGTTGATGACGCCCGTGCCGCCCCGGCCCTGCAGTCGGTAGTCCTGGAGGAGGCTGCGCTTGCCGCGGCCCTTTTCGCAGACCGTGAGCAGCATGCCGTGGTCCTCCGTGCTTTCGTCGGGTTCCACACCTTCCGGCAGGTCCGGCAGCGGGTCGGCCACTTCCATGTCGACAATATGGTCGCCCTTGGCCAGCTTCATGCCCCGGACGCCCGTGGTGGCGCGTCCCGTGGCCCGGACATCCTCTTCGGGGAAGCGAATGGCCTTGCCCAGGGCCGTGGCCAGGAAGATCTGCTGGGCCCCCGTGGAGCGCCGCACGGCCACCAGGCTGTTGCCGTCATCGATGTTGAGCGCGATGAGGCCGTTGGCGCGGATGTTGGCGTAGGCCGCCAGGCTGGACTTTTTCACGGTGCCGTCGCTGGTGGCGAAGACCAGGGTCTCCCCCTCAGGGAAGTCCCGCAGGGCCATGAGGGTGACCACGTTCTCGCCATCCTTCAGGGAAATGAGGTTGCGGATGTGCTTGCCCCGGGTGGAGGCGGCCGCCTCGGGCAAATCATAGACCTTCAGCGCGTAGACAATGCCCTTGTCCGTGAAGGCCATGAGGGTGTCGTGGGCCTTGGTCATGAAGAGCTGCTCGACGAAATCCTCATCCTTGGTCTTCATGCCCACCTTGCCCCGGCCGCCCCGTCGCTGGCGGCGATAGGCGTTGAGGTCGGTTCGCTTGATGTAGCCCGCCTTGGACATGGTGACGACCATGGGATCGTCTGGCACCACGTCCTCCATGCGGATCTCCCCGGTGAATCCCGTGATCTCCGTGCGGCGATCGTTGCCGAACTGGTCGGCAACCTGCTGCAACTCCTCCTTGATGACCTTCAGAAGCAGGCTGTCGTCATTCAGGATGGCTTTGAGCTTGGCAATGGTCTTTTCAAGCTCGGCCAGCTCGTCGAGGATCTTCTCCCGTTCCAGCCCCGTGAGGCGCTGGAGGCGCATGTCCAGGATGGCCTGGGCCTGCACGGCCGACAGGCAGAGGGTGGGGTCCTTCTTGAGGGCGGCGGCGGTGGCGAAGGCCCCGGCCATGAGGCCAGCCTTGGCCTCCTCGGGGCTCTTGGCCGCGCGGATGAGCTTGATGACCGCATCCAGGTGGTCCAGGGCGATCTTGAGGCCCATGAGGACGTGGTGGCGCTCCTCGGCCTTCCGCAGCTGGAACAGGGTCCGGCGGGTCACCACCTCGCGGCGGAAGCCGATGAACTCCTGCAGCACCTCCCGCAGGGTGCATACGCGGGGCTGCCCGTTCACGATGGCGAGCATGGTGATGGGGAAGCTGTTCTGAAGCTGGGTCTGCTGGTCGAGCTGAAGAAAAACGAGCCTAGCGACATCGTGCTCAACCAGCTCTACCAGCAGACCCAGCTTCAGAACAGCTTCCCCATCACCATGCTCGCCATCGTGAACGGGCAGCCCCGCGTATGCACCCT